>JADFHG010000002.1 GCA_022567365.1 Planctomycetota bacterium
CTCGGCACCAAAGCCGGCGCGGCAATCGTGGGCCACGCCAACGTGCCGACGATTTCCTTCACCGGCGGGACCGCGACCGGACGCGAGATTATCAAGACGGCCGGACCGATGTTCAAGAAGGTCGCGCTCGAACTCGGGGGCAAGAACCCCAACATCATCTTCGCCGACGCCGATATGGACGAGGCCGTGGAAGGTAGCATTCGTTCCTCCTTCGCGAACCAGGGGCAGGTGTGCCTTTGCGGTTCTCGAATCTTCGTCGAGCGAAGCGCGCACGATGCATTCCTGAAACGCTTTGTGGAGCGAGCGAAGGGGCTTCGCATCGGCGATCCGCTCGAGAAGTCAACCGATCAGGGTGCCGTCGTGTCCAAGCAGCATTTCGAAAAGATCCTGGGGTACATCGAACTCGCGCGCGACGAGGGCGGTACGGTCTTGACGGGCGGCGGACCGGCGGCAACGGTCAGCGAGCGCTGCAAGGACGGGTTCTTCATTCAACCGACCGTGGTGACGGGTTTGCCCATCGACTGCCGGGTGAACACCGAGGAGATCTTCGGTCCGGTGGTGACGATTGCGCCCTTCGACACGGAGCGCGAGGTCGTCGGTTACGCAAACGCGACCGACTACGGACTGGCCGCTTCGGTGTGGACGCGCGACGTCTCCCGGGCTCATCGCATGGCCGAGAGGATTCAATCGGGCACGGTGTGGATCAACTGCTGGATGATCCGTGACCTGCGCGTGCCGTTCGGTGGCATGAAACAAAGCGGCGTCGGCCGCGAAGGCGGCGAAGAGGCGATCCGGTTCTTCACGGAACCCAAGAACGTGTGCATCAAGGTGCCGTCGGATCCCGCGACGAGAATTTGAGAAAGGAATGACGCAGTACCGCGAGTCGGCTGTCACCGGCGTATTGTACAGACCCATGAGTCACGACAGGAGAGATCAGTGGAGACCATCGGAAAAACAGTGCGTTCTTGCGGACCGTTGAGATTGGCTTCTCTCGTCGGTGTTGTCGGGTTGGGGTTGGGCTGTCCCATTGGTGGACTCATCTTTGTTGGGCCACCGAATTGTACTATACCAGGGTTTTGCGGGGATAGTGGCAATATACTATTCTCAACTGACGGTAGCTCCCTAGGTGAGATCAGAGCTTCTGGAGGCATCGCCACTTTCTTGGGCTTCGATGGCGGAACTACCCACGGGTTTGCTTTCGCCAACATCGCCGCCGACCTTCGAGTCTTCATTGCAACGGATGGCGGTCTTGCAGATTTCTCGGGTACGCAGTTCGACGACTTTGGACGCCTGATCGAGATTCCCGCGTGCCCTGAAATGGGTGACATCGCGATCAGCGGAGACGGAACTGCGGTTGTGTCATGTCCAAGCAAGGGAACCCTCGTCAAGATTGACTTGATCGCTGGGACGGCTGTTGAGGACTTCTCGTGCTGTGGCGACGCGGGATCGGGGTTTGCTCCGTTTGCCGTTGCCGTTTCCGCCAACGGTGTGGTCGTGGCCGGCACGGATGCGATCGAGGTCTTCGACCTGCAGACCGGTGAATTCCTCATGACCGTGGATGACTCCGACGTCGACGGTGTGACCGCCTACGACGACTATGCATTCGCATCCGACGGGAATCTGCTCGTAAGCGCATCGGGCGCGGGGATCCTGGAGTTTGACGCTGTTTCGTTTGAGTTTGTCCGTGTCTTGATCCCGCCGGGAACCCCGGGCCTCGAGGCATCGGCTGCGATCGCGTTCGACAACGACGGAAACCTCGTCGTGGGCAGCGGGGCAGACGGTTCGGTGCGAAGATTCAGCTCGATGACCGGCGAACTTATCGAGGAAGTGATCGGACCGAACATATCGATCGAATTCATCGAAGTGCGTCCGTGAGGATGGAGACCGGAACCGTCGATGTCCGCAGTGCGAACCTCGATGGCGATGACCCGCCACCGCAAGCGGACCGCGCAAGCCGAGTTCGTCAACCCGTGCCACACATCGTTGAACGGACAGTCAGCGTTTGGTGCTTGCTCCCCGCAACGTCTTCTCGCTCGTCGGTTGCGGCGCTTACCGCCGCTCGTATCATCCGACCATGCTTCTGAACAAGAGCGAGTGGCGGATCTTCGCGGTCAACTTCATCAACCTCGCCGTCTTTGGCGGGATCGCGATGTGGCGGCGCAACTGGGAGTTCCTCTTCTACGGCTCCATACTCGTTGTCGTCATTGCTTGGATTCTGCCGGTACAGCGCCGCGTCCGCTTTTCGACCGGCGTGCTGTGGGGTCTTACGATTTGGGGCATTATTCACATGGCCGGCGGCAACGTCCACGTGGGCGGCGGCGTGCTTTACGAAGTGCAGCTCCTGCCCGTCGTGCTCCGTTACGACCAACTCGTTCACGCGTTCGGATTCGGCGTCGCGACGCTCGTGTGCCACCATTTGCTTCGCCCATATCTCATTGACGATGTGAGAGGTTGGAAGGCCCCGGCGGTCATCCTCGTGCTCGCCGGCGCGGGCGTCGGTGTCGTCAACGAGATTATCGAGTTTGTCGCACAGTGGATGATTCCGGAAACAGGCGTGGGCGGCTATACCAACACGATGTTGGACTTGGTCTTCAACATGATCGGCGCGACAATCGCGATGGGTTGGGTGACGGCGCGAAACCGGCGGTCATTCAAAGCAGTGTGACGCAGCGTGGGCGTCGTCGGTAAAAGAGTCGCGACGCCGATTCCGCGGCGCGATATGCGCACCCGATCTGAGTTTGGCGTAGACTCCGCGAACCGCGGGATACTCTCGAATTGGCGATGACGACCCTATGCCCAAAACAATCACCACCGACGATCTGCCGCTTCTCTCGACCACCCCCGCGCGATGGGTCGATCAGGTTATGCAACAGCCCCTCGCGCTGCTCAACGATCACGCGCATCTGGAACGCAAGGCCGCGTCCAACGCGCTGGATTTGCTCAACCGGTGGCCCGAACCGAGCCCGCCGGAAAATTGGGTCGTCGCCATGACCGCGATCGCGCGGGACGAGGTCGAACATCTGGCCATCGTCACCCGATTGCTCGCGCGGCGCGGCGGGCGCCTCACGCGGACGAATCGCAATCCCTACGCGGCCGATCTGCGCGCCCTGGTTCGGCGAGGGCGGGGGCTCGAGGAGCTCGTCGACCGGCTGATGATTAGCGCCCTGCTCGAGGCCCGCTCGTGCGAACGCTTTGCCGTGCTCGCCGAACACTGCGCCGACAAGGAGCTGGCCAAGCTCTATCGCATGCTATACGCATCCGAGGCGGGCCATTACAAGATGTTTATCGGCCTGGCACGCGATCTGCCCGGTGCAAAGGGGATCGAACCGCGCTGGAAGCAACTCCTGCACGAAGAGGCGAAAATCATCAAGGCCCAGCCGCCGGGTCCGAGGATGCACAGCGGGTTCGTATGATCGCACCGCACGAAACGCCGCCCATCAACGGCCCCCAGCTCACAAACGCCGCCTGATCCGGCAGGCCTCCGTGCTAGGAGCGCGGTTGCGCGTCCCTTGAGCGCCGTGGCCCCGCTCGCTACCATGCCCGGGTCGAATCTTGCGATGTCGAGTCCGGGAGAAAGGAAGAACCAATGATGCAATCGTCGAAATACCGGTGGCCTTGCTCGATCATGATCGGCGTGATCGCTGTAGCCGCTTCTCGGGGTTACGTGAGTGCCGCGGAGGTCGCGGCGAAAGGCGCGGCCAAGGGCGCAATGGTGACGCGCGCCGTCACCATATCTCACGAGGAGTACCTCGGGCATATCGCACTGCTCGCCCACGACGAGTTGGGCGGTCGCGGGACCGGCTCGGACGGGATCGACCTCGCCGCGGGCTACATCGCGGGCCAGTTCGCGGCCGCGGGCCTGTCGCCCGGGGGTCCGGACGGCACGTACTTCCAGGAGTTTACCTTTCCGAGCCGCAGCGGCGCAAAGATCCTCGAGGACACCGCGCTTCGGTTTGACGGCTCGGACGTGCAGCCGGCGGTCAACACGGACTTTCTGCCGCTCAGCTTTTCCACAATGGGCAAGTTTGACGGTGACCTTGTCTTCGTCGGATACGGCGCGACCAACCCCGACAAAGACTACGACGACTATGCCGGAATCGACGTCGACGGCAAGGTCGTGATCATGCTTCGCCGCGAGCCGCCCGACTGGCCCGGCGATAGCCGCTTCACGACACATGCGACGTTCGAGTCGAAGGCGAAGCTGGCAAAGCGCAACGGCGCGACGGCGATGATCATCGTCAACCGAGACGACGACCGCGGCGAGCTGCGCAGGTTTCGACCCGACGGCGAAACATACGGCATCCCCGCGATCCACCTGAACCGCGACCTCGCCGAAAAGGTGCTCTCGGCCGGCGGCTTGGCGAGTCTGTCCGACCTGCAAAAAGGGATCGACGAGGGCGGCAAACCGGCTTCGGCGGTGGTGGCGGGCGTGCGCGCGTCGGGCGAAATAGCCTATGAGACCAACGACATTACGGCCCGCAACGTGCTCGGGGTTCTTCGGGGCACCGGTCCGCACGCGGACGAATACGTCGTCATCGGTGGACACTACGATCATCTCGGCGTCCGCCGGGGTGAGATCCACAACGGCGCGGACGACAATGCGTCGGGTACGGCCGGGGTCATCGAGATCGCCAAGGCGCTGGCGCGGACTCCGAAGCGCGACCGCAGCGTCATTTGCATGGCGTTCACCGGCGAGGAGATCGGCCTGATCGGCAGCAAGTATTATACGGCCAACCCGACGGTCCCGATCGACTCGATCGCCGCGATGATCAACATGGACATGATCGGCCGGCATAACGATTCGACCAACAAACTGGACATTCAAGGCCTCGGTACGGGTTCGGTGTTCAAGGAAATCGTCGAACGTCGGGCGGCGGAAGCGGGGATCGAGTTCAGGCCCGACGACAGCGCGAAGGGGCCGAGCGATCATGATTCGTTCTACCGGGCGGGGGTACCGTCGCTATTTTTCTTCACGGGCGTTCATCCGGACTATCACGGACCCGGCGACGACACCGAAAAGGTCAACGTCGAGGGCGCGGTCGCCATTGCCGAACTCGTCTATCAAATCGCGATGGACATCATCGACGGCGACGAAGCCCCGCAATACGTCGAGGTCGATCAGCCGGCACATATCGACTTCAGCGCGATGATGGGGTCGCCTGGATCACCGATGGGCGGTCCGCCGCGCGGCGGCGTGGTGATGGGCATTCTGCCCGACCGGACCGACGATCCCGACAAGCCCGGTTGGCGCGTGGTAGCGGTCATGGAAGGCGGCGGCGCGGCGACGGCGGGAATGAAGGACGGCGACGTCATTATCGCGATCGATGGAAAGGCGATCAACGGATTGGACGACTTTCGCGACCAGACGAAAGACAAGAAACCGGGCGACGTGATCGCAGTCAAGATTCGGCGCGGCGACGAGGAAATGACGCTGGATGTCACGCTGGCCGCCCGTTCGGGCTGATGCACCGGGATCGCCGCGTGAGAAAGCCTCGGCAGCGAGAAAACCGAGATCGGATCAGGAGTACGGCGGCGAAGGAATGGAAACATTACGAGTGAGGCAATGAACTTGATGACTACCAAGCGTATGGCAACACCTATGTGCGAGGGAATCTCCGGCGTGATGAACGCGGCAAGAAAAATGCCGCCAAACCCGAGAAAAACGCACGCAAACCGAGCCTTGCTTGCAGCGATTCTGTTGGCGCAAGTCCTGGGTTGTGCTTCGCAACCGTCGAACATCGACCCGGTGCGGTTTCAGGCGCACATTGACTATCTCGCGTCCGACGAATTGGGCGGCCGAGGCGTCGGTTCGGAAGGCATCGAGCTTGCCGCCGACTACATCGCTCGGCAATTCGCGGCGGCGGGCGTCGAACCCGCCGGCGATGATGGAACGTTCTTTCAGACGTTCAATATGGCCTTGCGCCGCGAGTTGACCGATGAGGCCGCCCTCTCCTTTGGCTCGACCGGAAACCCGGCGCCGCGCACCCTCGGCACCGATTTTGCCCCCCTCTCCTTCTCGTCCGACCATGAGTTTGACGGCGACGTCGTCTTCTGCGGTTACGGCATCTCGGCACAGCAGGACAAGGCCTACGATGATTTCGTCCACGTCGATCTTTCGGGAAAGGTCGCGCTCATGTTTCGCCGAGAGCCCGCATCATGGGCCGATGAGCACGGCAACCCGACACCGCACGCGATGTTTCGCAACAAGGTCTATAACGCAAAGGACCGAAACGCCGTCGCCGTGCTCTTCGTGAATCCCGATCCGACCGACGGCGAATCTGATATCCTCATCGAGTTCGACGGCAGCCAACCTGATGCCTATGGGATTCCGGCGATGCAGATCACGCGCGAACTCGCGAACGAAGTGCTCGCGGCGGGCGGGCTGCAGTCTCTCAACGATCTTCAGCGCCGCCTTGACGCCGGGAGCATGGCATCCGCGCCGCTCGAAGGGGTACGGGCGAGCGGCAAATCCGGATTGAAGAAAACCACCGCGCCCACGCGCAACGTCGTGGGGCTCGTTCGCGGAAAGGGAACGCTCGCCGACGAGTACGTCGTGATCGGCGCCCACTACGACCATCTCGGCATCCGAAAACCGATGACGCGCGTCTTCAAGCAGGGCAAACTCGTCCGCGAGGATCGCCCGCCCGCGATCCACAACGGCGCCGACGACAACGCATCCGGCACCAGCGGGCTCATCGAAATCGCCCGCCTCTTCGCCGCGGGACCGGTTCCAGATCGCAGCGTCCTGTTCATTGCGTTCACGGCCGAAGAGTCGGGTCTGCACGGGAGCAAGTACTTTGTCGATCATCCGATCGCGCCGGTCGATCGCATGGTGGCAATGCTCAATATGGACATGATCGGGCGACTCGACGCGGACGACTCCGTCGAAGTGTTCGGCGTCGATACGGCTGATTCGTTCCGCCGATCGGTCGAGTCAACCGCCCGTGGGCTCGGTCTGAAGATCGCCGCGAGCCCCGACGCGGGTGGCCGCAGCGACCATGCGGCCTTCGTGCGAAACGATGTCCCCTCCATGCACTTTTTCAGCGGGCAACACTCCGATTATCACAAGCCCAGCGACGACAGCGAGAAGATAAACGCCGACGGTGGTGCCAGGATTGCGGCACTCGTACACCGGGTGGCCCGCCGGATCGCCGACACCAACGCCCGGCCCGTCTTTCAGCAAGTACGTGCGAACAAGGGCGAAGAAGAGGCCGGCGGCACACCGACCTACCGCGTCGTCATGGGCCTGGCGCCCGGTTACGGAGACGACGGGAAGCCGGGCATGCCCGTCGACGCCGTCAACCCCGACGGTCCGGCCGACCTGGCGGGCATGAAGCCCGGCGACCGCATCATCCGCATCGCCGAGAAAGACGTCGCCAATATTTACGACTACATGGGCGCGACGCGAAACAACACCCCGGGCGACGTCGTCGAAGTCGTCGTGCTTCGCGGCGGCAAGGAAGTGACACTACAGGTTACTCTGTCGTCCGCCCGATAGGCGGTGAACGCGAAAGCGTGTGACCCCACACAGTGGAGGCGACCGCAAAATGAGTCACGCGACGTCCCCGCCATTCGGCACCACCGGCGGATCGTGCACCGCGGACGTGCGCGTCCGCTACGCCGAGTGCGACGCGATGGGATACCTCCACCACGCGAAGTATTGGGAATACTTCGAGGAGGTGCGCACCGACCTGCTTCGCCGCAACGGCTTCCGCTACCGCGATCTCGAACGCGAAGGCGTCCTCTTCGTCGTATACAAGGCCGCGATCAAGTACCTCCTGCCCATTCGCTACGACGACGTCGCGCGCGTCACCGCCCGCGTCGAGCGCGTGACCCGCACCCGCGTGGACCACAGCTACCGCATCGACGTCGAGGGCGCCAAAACGTGCGAGGCCACCACCACCCTCGCGTGCGTCGGTCGAGACGGACGCCCCATGCTGATGCCCGAACGGCTGTGGGGCGCGAGCACGCGGGCGCGGTGACGCAAATGATCAACTGACCGAACCGGGCGTATGGACCGATTGCACGTTCGCCGACAACGAACGGAAATCGAGACCAAGCGCGCGGCCCACAGCGATTCGGCTATGATGGCAAGGTGCGTTTCCCGGAGAATCAGGACGCCCTCCAAGCGAGCCGGCGGGACTTGTTCCAAGAACGGGCGGGGTTACGGGGATCGCCGAGCTTCCGACTCGCCGCTGCATGTTTTCAAGTGTGGCTGGCGTTGCCCACTGAGGGGCCTGGAAAACCGATCGGTTGCGCGCCCTCAGCAACGATATTGCGACCATCGTCGATTCGGTTTTGGCCTTGAATTGGTGCCCGCCTTTGGTAATATACGGTGCGGTAGGAGTCCGTGCGGCACCTACCTACTTTGGAGCATGGGGCCGGGGATGGGAAGGGGTACGGCATGACAAGGACATCGAGGCTCGCCGCATCAATCCTCGCGTCGGTGCTGCTGACGGCATCCGCGGTCGCCGGACCGCTCGGGACCGACCCGACCGGGATTCCCGGTTTCACCGGTACCGTCGCTTTCAGCGCGAGCGACGGGCAGACGTCACTGTTGATTGACTTGGACTTCGCTGTTTTCGAGCCGGGCGTCTATCCAGATGACGGCATCGCGGGCGATGATCCTTCGGACGGTACGGACTACGTTTACGCCTATCAAGCCTTCAACATTGGCGATGCGGGCGCCGCGGTCCTGACGACGTTTTCCGTGGGACTCGCATCCGGCTCGGGCGCGGCTAATGTCGGCGACGATCCGCTGCACGAGTTGACCGGCGGTCTCAGCCCGGATAGCGCGCAGCTCTTCGCCGACAGCGCCAAGTTCGATTATGAGCCACCGCAACTCCCTCCCGGCGAGTGGTCCACGGTGCTGCTGTTCACATCGCCGAACCCGCCTACGTTTGGCGACGCCTCGGTCATCAACGGCGGCCTTGCCGACCAGCAATCGGTTCCCGTGCCGTTGCCGGAACCGACCACCCTCGTGCTCCTTACCGTCGTCGCTGCCGCCGCGCGCCGTCGTCGAGCAATCTGATCATATCGAATCCGATCCCGTCGAATCCGATCTAGTGCATCCCCACGCGCAACCTTGCGGGTTCTCGAGGACGACCCAAATCCGAACCGCGACCGTAAGGGAGCGGACATTGCACTGTCTGCCGTTCGACCCCAACCCGCAAATCCAGGTGTGACGGTGCAGTAGGCGATGGATGGACGCGGGCGATTAGACCGAACCAAAGGCGAGCGATGGTACACCTTACGCCGCGAGACCCGCACCACCGCGTGACGTGATTATGGCACGTTTTGCTGTGCGATTCCAACATGCCGCGTTGTCCCACGAGACATGAACACACGCGAGCATCGGCGTTCCACACTCCCCGCCGCGCAAGCTGTGATTTATTTCAACCTCACAAGTGATCGCAGCACAATTGCACGTGAAACCAAAATTAGAGTAAATACCTGATTGCATTTGGCCCAGTAATGTTGTACACTCTTCACGAACATGGCGTGGAATCGTGCGGCGCGGCATGGTTTTTCGCTCGACCGGCTGGCTGGCGGTCGTAAGAACCGAGCATACAACGAAGTTGTACATGAAGCTTCTTTCCCCTCCGGAAAGCACCGGGTGGCCCTAGGCCATTCGGTGCTTTCTTTTTG
This sequence comes from Planctomycetota bacterium, assembly GCA_022567365.1. GTDB lineage: Bacteria > Planctomycetota > Phycisphaerae > UBA1845 > UBA1845 > JADFHG01. The sequence continues at coordinate 9,649 of JADFHG010000002.1, forward strand.
TGGTACGGCGGGCATTGCCCGAAGAATGCGAGGCACATGTTCCCGACACCGCAATTAGATGGGGGGATCCGCTCTTCGGCAAGCAAATGGGCCGCAGGGTTGACCCCTCCGGCCTGATGTGCGGGCGGACATCCAACCCGTTCACGTTGCAAATGCCGATGCATCTTGGAGCGTGCCCAAGAAGAGGTGAACACCACGGACAAAGTACCGAATCGGTCTCCAAAAAACCGAGCCGCGACCGCGAGGGAGTCGTCTTGCGCCGGTCACAGAGGGCCGCTTCCTTATCCGCCCCTTGAAAAATAGCTGTTTATTCCTGTGGCAACGGCATCTTGCCGGTGAAAACAGCGGCTGGAAGCCAGTGCCACACTTGTACAACGGACGGTCATGTGCGCGACTCGGAAAGAGGATCCTTGAACACGCTCGCGGAGTTCTCTCCTGGTTTATCTCCAGGCCGAAGGGCGACGGTGCGTTCAATATTGGATGTGTCTTGGAACACCCGGCCGAGCGCATCGCGAATCTCCACCGGACCCCGTAGAATAGCCGGACATGAGCAGGCCCCGCCGATCTCCGGTTCAGAAATACTACGACCGCGTGGCCGACCGCTACGACCACAGCTACGACGATTCGTACTGGCGGTGGCATGACTCCCTCACGTGGGATTACATCAAACCGTACCTACCCTCGGACCAGAGTGTGCCCGTTCTCGATCTCGGGTGCGGCACCGGGAAATGGGGATCGAAGCTGATCAAGAGTGGATTCAACGTGACGTTCGTCGATATTTCCGCGCGCATGTTGGACCAGGCCCGCGCAAAAATTGCCGAAAAGGGCGGTGAATCCAAAGCCAACTATCTCAAGGCGGACCTCGGCGACCTGTCCGAGCTGCCCGACGGAGCCTTTGGATTGGCCGTCGCGATGGGCGACCCGATCGGCTGTACCGAATCGCCGATCGGGGCGATGAAAGAAATCCGGCGCGTTCTCACGGTGGGCGGCGTGCTCACGGCCACCGTCGACAATCAACTCGCGGCGATTGACTTCTATCTCGAAACGGCTGTGCCCGGGGAACTCGAGGAGTTCCTCAAGACCGGCAAGACCCATTGGCTCACAAAAGCGAAAGACGAACAGTTTCCCATCTTCACGTTCACGGCCGATCGGTTGTGCAAGCTGGCGACCCGCGCGGGGTTCGAGGTCGTGGACCTCATCGGCAAGACCGTCCTGCCCATGCGACATCACCGCGAACTACTTTCGGATTCGCGCCAACGCCTGCGATGGACACGGATCGAGCAATCGCTCTGCCGCAAACCGGACGCAATCAGTCGAGCGTCCCACTTGCACATCACATGCCGCGCCGTCGCCCAATAGCATGGCGTCGCGTGAACGCTACAACGCGATCAGTAGACCGTCCGTGCGCCGTTTGGTTCAATAGAAGCAAATCGTATTCGCTACATTGCAGTCCCGGAGTCAATGCTAGACGAATCCGGCGGATCGGGTCGCAGTCAAACTCACAGCCCCGGGCTTTGCCATGACGTCGTCAAACGCGTATACTCCGAATCGCTCATTACCTGGTCGAGCAAACGTGGCGCTCGAGAAAACTTGGCATTCAAGGAGAAAGCGACGATGCGTGCTAGCATTCACTCTATCGTACTGGCGTTGACGGCGTGTCTGTTCTTGACCGGTTGCCCGAGCGGCGACGGCGGCGGCGGCGACGCGACGATGAACGAGAACGGCGGCGACATCCAGAACGACAACGACAACGGCGACGCGATGAACGAGAACGAGAACGAGGGCGATGGTGGTGGCACCGAGACGGTGCTCGATACCATCAACTTCGATAGCGACGTCAACGTCGGCGAGGATCCGACTAGTTTCGCGATTGGCGCTGGTGTCGGTTCGGTGGACTTTTCCAACGGTGTCGCCGGCACGCTGGCCATCCCTCCGCTCTATGGGAGCGGTGCCAACTCGTGGCTGCCGAACGCCGGTGTGACGTCCACGATCGCATTCACCGATCTGGATGTGCGATCCATCAGCTTCTATTTTGCGCACGACGGTGATACCGGAGCTACGCTTTCAGCGCTGGACGCCGAAGGCGCGCAAATCGGAGATTCCGTCGAATCCGTCGCCGCGGCTGCGTTCAATGACCCGGCTGCATCCTTCACCATCGACGGCGGGGGGACGCCAATCGCATCCGTCAGCATCGAAACCCCCGACGGAGCGGTCGTGGCCCTCGACGATCTCTCGCTGACGGTCGTCGAGTAACACCGACGCTTCCAAGGTCTAACACCAAGCGCCGGGGCTCGCCTTGCGGGTTCCGGCGCTTGCATGGAACCGCCGCCGGCAAGCGAGCTTGCCCACGGTGCCGATGTCGTCTCGCTGCCATTCGTCGACCGATACCAGACCGAACGCCCGTTTGATCGGAGCCGACCGGTGCCGTCCACGTAGCGAACGCACGCTTTTGGGAGAGGGAAGCGATATGAGACTTGGCATCCGGTTCACCGTCGGGATCGTCGTGGCCGTCGCGGGCCTGTTCGTCGCTTGCTCGGAGCGTCGTTCGGGCATGGAGGTGGATGGGCCGGCGCTGCCCGTTTCGCGATCTGCCGAGATCGCCCCTCCCCCGTTTTCCGCAGCGCAGATCCGCGAGGCCACGCGTGTCGGTCGGACATACCGGTTTCGCATCGAGGGTCCAGACGCGCCGACGGGCTATCGTCGGATGCGATTCACTTCCGTGACCGATGAGGGGTGCACGATGGAGGTGACATCCCTTGACCTGAACGATTCGTCGCTTGGCGAGCCGCGAGTAGCCCAATACTCTTGGGATGAGCTTGTCCAACACGCCGCTTGGCCGAAGGCCGCAACCGAAATCACCGACGTGGACATCGAGACGCCGTTGGGCAAAAAGGCATGTTGGCTCTACACGGTGCGCGAAACACGAGACGGAAGCGATGTTGTGACAAGAGCGTGGTTCGCAACGGATCTCCCCGGCGCGCCGGTTAGGCTCGAAGTCAAGCAAGACGGCGAACCGGTTTCGAAGATGTTGCTCGTCGAGCACATCCACGGCGAGTAGTACGACGGTGCCGGATGAACGGTTCCGCGCTGCGGGTTTGAAGCGTTTGAACGCCGCGCAGCTTTCCCCTCTCGGCTAGGGCTCAACGACCTGTGAAGTGACGAGCCGTCCGGGCGTTTCCGGTTCGCCAAGCTCCGCCGGGGCATGATGACCCACGACCCGACGCAGGACGGATGACGGGGTCGGCCGCTACTTGCTCGACGAACTGCTAGACCTCGATCTTGCTGACGCGGAGTTGGAGGTACTTCTGGCGGTGGCCCTGCTTGCGGGCGTAGTTCTTGCGCTTATGGTGCTTGATGATGGTGATCTTGTCACCCTTGATCTCGTCGATGATCTCGGCGGTGACCTTGGCGCCGTCGACGGTCGGACGGCCGACCTTCGGACCCTCTTCCATCCCGCCGACGAAGAGCACGTTGTCGAATTCGACGGTCTCGGCCCCGTCGGGGAGGTCCATCCGCTCGACCTCGAAAATGAGGCCCTCTTCGACGCGGTATTGATGACTTCCGTTGGCTATGATCGCGTACATTCTCGCGTGCTCCATCTCACCCCGCTCCAAAACGTCCGCGTCGATTCGCCCTTGACCATTAGCGGGGCCGTCAAGGGTCGATACGCCATACCGGCAGCAGCCGGTCGAGCCACATAGTGTGAATCGCTGTCGGTGGTCTGTCAAGGGCGGGCCGAAACAATGCCGGGGCGCGCCTTTGGCGGGGTGCAGGGTGCGTACCTCGACGGGCGTTTCCGACTGTTCGGATGTGGCACCCCAAGCGAAACCGAACGCCCTACCGCTGGCCGGGCAAACTCGTTTGCCCGTGCGGCGCTGGCTCCACGAGACACGGGCAAGGCACCGCTTGCGCCGACAAACGCCTTGCGTCGATAGCCGCCGTGCTACGCCACGTCGATCAACTCGAGCACGTCCCCATATGCCCGCAAGAGCGCCGTCCGCAGTCGCACGTGGTCCGGTTGCCGCAATCCCGGATCGGGCGCGAGCAGCGCGGCGGCGTCGTCGCGGGCTTGTTCGAGCAGATCAACGTCCGTCACCAGATCCGCGGCCTTGAACGCCGGCAGACCGTGCTGGCGCGTGCCCAGCAACTCGCCGGGACCGCGAATCCGCAAATCCTCCTCGGCCACTCGAAAACCGTCGGACGTTTCGCACAATATGGAGAGCCGCTCGTTGGCGACCTCGTGTTGGGATTCCGAGAAGAGCAGGCAATAGGATTTTCGCGAGCCCCTTCCGATCCGTCCGCGGAGTTGATGCAACTGGCTGAGCCCATAGCGTTCGGCGTGTTGGATCACCATGATCGTGGCGTTGGGGACGTCGATGCCCACCTCGATGACAGTCGTTGACACGAGCGCGGCGATCTCCCCTTCGCGAAACCGCCGCATGACCTCCTTTTTCTCCGCCGGCGTCTGCCGACCGTGGATCAGACCGACGGTAAGACCGGCGAGCGGACCCTGCGCGAGCGCGTCGACTTCCACCGTCGCGGCCTTTAGCGGCAACGCCTCCGATTCCTCGACAAGCGGATACACCACGTACGCCTGCTCGCCTTGTTCCAAGCGCGATCGAACGAACTGCCACGCATCGTATACCTTCGCCGAGCGCACCAGCCGCGTGACGACGGGCTTGCGATTCGGCGGCGCGCCTCGGATCGACGAAACGTCGAGATCCCCGAAGACGGTCATGGCCAGCGTTCGCGGAATGGGCGTCGCCGTCAGCACGAGCGTATGCGGCGCTCGCCCGCGCGATCGAAGCTCCGCCCGCTGGCGAACGCCGAACTTGTGTTGTTCGTCGATGATCACGAGGCGGAGGTTGGAGAATCGAACGTCCTTTTCGAGAAGCGCGTGCGTGCCGATGATCAGGTCGATCTCGCCCTTGCCCAGCGCCGCCAGCAGCGCGGTCCGTGCGGATCGCGCGGTCGAGCCGACGAGGTACCCCAGGCGCACCCGGCTGCCGTCGAGGTATTGCTCGACCTTGGCTTGGTGCTGCGCCGCCAGCACCTCCGTCGGCGCAAGGATGACGACCTGACCCTTGTTGGCGATGACGCCCAAAGAGGCGTATACCGCGACGGCCGTCTTGCCGACGCCCACGTCCGCTTGCAACATCCGGTTCATCGGGCGCGTCTTCGCCAGGTCGGCCGTGATCTCGGCAATCGCACTGTCCTGACCGGGTGTCAGCGTGAAGGGAAACCGCTGTCGAATCCTACGATCGATCGCATCGGTGATCCGTACGGGCTCGGTCGCCGGACCCGCGGCCAGTTTTCGTCTGGAGATACGCATGGCGAGCTGGCAGAGGAACAGTTCCTCGTACGCCAGGCGGCGGCGCGCGACGGGCACGTCGTCCAGGCTCGTAGGCCTGTGGTATCGCTCGATGGCGTCGCGGCGCGGCGGCAGATCCCGAGCGCGGCGAAGCGCCTCCGGCAGAAACTCCTCGACCGCGGGGATGGCGGCTTCGAAGATCTCGGCGATGATCTTCGCAATCTGCTTAGGCGGCAGCGCGGCCGTTCCGGCATAGACCGGATCATAGCGATCCGCGTCACCGGCAAAGGGTTCCTCGTCGTCCTCGATGATCGTCAGCGCAGGATTGGTCATCGAGGCCGAGTCTCGATATTGCTCGATCTTGCCGGTCAAGCGGACGATCAGACCGTTGTCCAGTTTGTCCATGAGAAACGGCGAGTTGAACCACCGCACATGGCAAGAGCCCGTGCCGTCCTCGACGCGCGCGGTGACGGATTGATTGGCAAGCGGACCGCGTGTGCGGACGCCGCGCAGCTCACCCACGACGGTGGCGATCGAGCCCGAGTCTAGATCGCCGATGGGTACGGATTTCGGACGAAGCTCATGTCGAAACGGGTAATACTCGAGCAGGTCGCCGACGGTGGTGACCCCGAGTGATTCGAATTCCTTGGCGCGGAACGGACCCACACCACGAATGAACTGAACGGGATCGTCGAGCGAAACCTGCGTAGCCATGCGTGAGGGGATACACGATTTTGCCGGGTTGCGAAACGCGCTCCGTGCATTCGGCATGGCCGGGAGTAACGACCGCGCTAGTTGGCGATTCAGCCAGACGGCCACATATCCGAACCCCGACCGTGAGGGAGGGACGGTCTTGCGTTGGGCAAGCCGCTTCCTTGCCGTCGCCGTTCGGACCAGGGGGCAAGCCGCTTCCTGACGGTCGCGGTTCGGATCAGGGTAGGCGTCCCCAATTCTGAATCACCAGGACGAACACAGCGGTCGGCGGTCCATTCGCCGGGAATCGCGTCAAAACGGCCCGTTGAGAAGATCCCGAATCCCGAGGTAATCGGTCACGTCGACATCGTCGTCGCGATCGACGTCGAATAGCTCGCAGCCTTCAAATACGCCGCCTTCTTCGCCGGTGAAGCAAATCTGAAAATCGGCGAAGTCGCGCATGTCGACGTCGCGGTCGTTGTCGGCGTCCGGCACACCGACGCGGAGAAAGAACACGTCTTGTTCGCCGTTGAACGTCGCGGCGTATGCGATGGCCACGCCGGTCTCATCGGATATCGTGTCGTGGTAGTCTCCGAGTTTGTTCTGGTTGGGAAACCCGACGTGGCTGTTAAATACGGGGCTTACGGCGACGTTGCGCGACCATGTTTCGCCGCCGTCGGGCGAATAGGCATAGAACAGCTCGGAGAAGTTCGCCATACCCGAATTACGGGTATCGTTCCAGAACACGTCGAGTCGCCCGTTGGGCGCGACCGAAATGCTCCCGAACCACTGCCACGTGTTAGCAACACCTTCGTCGGTGATCTTGACGGGCGGCGTGAACGAGAAGCCCCCGTCTATGCTGCGGATGAACATCACGTCGAGCGGATCGCCGCCCGGGGGGTTGACCGAAGCGAGGACGTACACGTTGCCGTGCATCGGCCCCCCCGAATGGTCGGAAACGATCCACACCTGCCCGAGCAGTCCGGCCGGGCTCGGCGAGCCGCCTCCGGCGAACGCCGTGGTGGTGCCACCGAGCGACACCGACATGACAAAATCGATCACGGGCGTTTGCGACGGGTCCATCGCGTTGGAAGAGTGCGCGATATGGTGCGCGGTCTGGCTGAGGTTCGACGCCGCGATAAGGAGCTTTCCGTCGGGAAGCGCGGTGAGCGTGCCCCATTTGAGCTTCGGCGATGGCATCGAGATCGGCGGCTCGAACGAAGCGCCGCCGTCGATCGATCGGGCGAAGTCCGTCGATCCGCAACAGGAGAACTGCGAGTTCCAGGTTTGATAGATGTGGCCATCGCCCAGCCCGCCCGTTCGATCGACGGCGATCCACTGTTTGTCGCCGCCAAATGCGCTGACGGGATCGGACCATGTGACACCGCCGTCCGAAGTCTTGAAGAGTTCGACCGAATCCAGCGCGGTCGTGCTGAGGCTCGAATAGTAAATGTTCCCCGCGGAATCGGCCCGCAGCACCGGGTCCGTGCGAAACTGGCCGGGGTCGAGGACGGCCTGCGGCGACCAGGTCCGTCCGCCGTTCGTGCTGTAGCTGTAGCCGGCTTGGCGATAGTTGGAAGACACCGTGTCGAACTGCCGCCAGCCGATAACAATCCGGTCGGGATCGGTCGGATCAATGGCCATCGACGGTTCGTTGCCCGCGTCCGCGAAGACGTTTTCGCCCGTATCATCGATATTGACCTGCACGCTCACGTACGGCCCGAGCACCACCGGGTCGGCGGCGACGATGCCCTGACCCGGGAGGCGCGGCGCGGGCGGCATGTACGGATCATCCGGGCGCTCGTGGTGGCCGTCGGCGACGTCCTCGCCGACGACGGCAACGGTCGGATGATCGTGCGGCCCGGCGGTCTGGCGCGTCGACTCCGCCCAAGCCCAACCGGCCAAGAGGCAAGTCCAACAACATATCAAAGCAGATCGGCGCATCGTCTCACCCTCCACATTGCCACGCGCATCGCGCGGGCTCGGTCGTTTGGTTCGTAACGCCGCACGGACGGCCTTGCGCTGCACAATTCGCAGGCGCGTTCATGGGACCGTACTGCCCTCAAACGCACGCGTGGCGCCGGGGCATTCGCGTTGCCGGTAATCATCATACCGAATAACGTCAACCGTATCCACGTGCGCGAACGACACCCGAGTCCGTGACATTTCCGGCGGTTGAGGGTTGACGGTTGATGGTTGGCGGATCGGCGTGGAGGGCGAGGCTCGCCCTCCCAATTGGATAGGTCGCCCAAACCACCGTGCGCGAACGGCCGCACGCGCTTCTATTCGCGGTGTCTCAAGAAGCGTCTGCCGCCCGACGTGCGTTCCACGGCGCCGTCCTACTCGACACCAACGAGCACCACCCGCTGAACCAGTGACGACAGGTTGGCGTCGTCGTCGGCCAGCGTCAGCGTGATCACGGCCGACTTTCCCTCCAGGAAGCCCAGCGACTTGATGTCGAACACCACGAGCACTTCGCGGGCCTCCACGACGGAGTCCTCGAATGGGACAAGCGTAATGGGTATTGGCCGGGGCGCGGCGACCTCGAAGTCGTCTTCCTCGAGCGCGATCCCCAGGGTCAACGTCGCTTTCACCGCGGCATATCCGGTCGCTCGGACGGTCACGAGGGTGTGCAGGCCGCCCTGAAGACCGCGATAGACCGGTATCTCGCCGCCGTCGACCACGGGCGCGAGTTCGTCATTCACTTCCGCCCAATACTCGATGTCCGCGTCGATTGCCGCACACACCCCGTTGGCACACTCTTCCCCCAGTACGCAGTCTGGCTCGACGGCGCAGGGCGGGCCATCGACGGCGACGCATTCGCCCCCGCGGCAGGCCTCGCTCGCGCCGCATTCGACCGATTGCGTGCAGTCCGGCACCGGTGTGGTCGGACTGTCATCGACCGAGGGCGCGTCCGGCGGCGGCGCGATTGAACACGAGGCCACCGCCAGGGCAGCCGCGACCAAGGGCAAGAAGCGTGTTATGCGGGTACGAGTCCAGGTCATCGTTCGATTATTCTCGAGGTTCCTTCGCATCGTCGGCGTTGCAACCGGGCGATCGCTTATTGTCGGCGTCGCCTCTCGGCGGACTGCCGCAGCATGACGGCCGCCCTCCTCGTCGTCGGGCCGGACGTTGCCACCGAACACGAATTCGAGCATGCACACCGCGCCGTCTCCGGCGCCGATTCTCGCACGTCGCGTGTCCGACGGCAACCCGATCGAGGATGTTGGTAAACGTCTAGTTCCAGGGAAGACTCGCCGACCACAGGATCGTCACCCCCACGCACGCCGCGAGTACAATGAGAAATGGCGTTCTGGTGATTCGGTTGCCCGACGTGCCGTTCATTCTCGAGCCTCGCGCGAACCTGTGAGGCTTTGCAGAGCGCCGTCAAATCCACCCCAACGCGTATTCCACCGTAAGCAAGAAGGCTCCATGCTTGGCAATCGGCCACAGGACAACCAGTAGGCAGGTGACCCCTGCGCAAGTATACCTGCGCCAGCGGCTTGATCCGGCAAGCATAGCGTAACGGACATAGGTAAGACCGGGCCAGAGGGCCAGCACAAGATGCGTCAAGAATAGATACTGAATGACCCGCCAATCAATCCAAAAGAACATGTAGCCCAACTTGGCCACGAACAGAACGGGTACGAACAGGAGGAACGGAGCAAACGAGGCAGTCAGAATCCCCACCATTCGGAATCCGCGTCTTGGTTCGATGCCGAGCGAAATCGCGCACAGCAACGGCCACCCAACGAGGAGAAAGACCCACGGAACGCCGAACATTCTGAACACGAAGCGGAACACCTGCCCCGTGGCAAGGTCAAGGACTGCCATCGGAACCTGTCGCCCGCTAGCACCGAGACTGTAATGGTACACCAGCGGTTCGCCACCGGGTGTTCGACAATGAAATACCGATGACGGTACGGCTTGGCGAGGCACTTCATACCACCAACATCGCTGGGTGTAAGCCTGCTCGCCAGGGTGAGTAGGCACCTTATAAACCCACAAGCCGGACAAGAAAGCAGCCGCCAGGATGGCCAAAACGAAGGCGGCCAAGCCCAGCAATACACGATTCCTCGACACAGGTCCGAACGCGGGATGTAGGGCCACGTGCCAAAGGTTCTCGCCCGCGCTGGTGTTCACAAACGGTCCCAGGAAGGCAACACGCCACAAGCGACCTGCCCGATGCCCGCTTTTGAACCCATCTCTTGACAACTCCGGCGAACCGCATTCCGGGCAGCGCGCTGGCTCCGCCAAGCCGATGAGCAGGTAGCCGCATCGGTGACAGGTCCGGCTCTCGGATGGCTCCGATCTTGATTCAAGACAACTCTTGGTCACTGCGAGACTCATGTCATCACATGGTTAAGTGACTTAGCGCTCCTGCGACCGTTACCATCCAACCGCCGTCACCGGCGCCGATTCTCGCACGTCACGTGTTCGACGGCAACCGGACCTAGCGTGTTCGCCCAGGTCATTCGCTCTGCGGTACAGCACGCCGCCCTCTCGACGTGATCAGCAAGATCGCCGGGACCAGGAGCGGACGGACGATGAAGGTGTCAATCCAAATGCCCAACGACAACGCCACCGCGAACTGCTTCATGATCAGGAGTGACCCCGCCCAACGCCCCATCATTCAACCGTCATTCCAACTCTTGGACTCGACCGACTCCGCATCACCCGAGCAACACATGTGCCACCACGCGACATATAAACTCATCGGAGGCCAACCGTCGCTTATCGGACAAGCGAGATCCGACCGTAGCGGATCGCGGGCGCCCGCACCAACAACGGCCCGACCAAGGCGCCAATAATAGTCGCGTCCATTGTGAATGCCCGTGTGCGGCAACGGAGGATAGCGACTTTGGCACGACGATGAAGTGGTCCGATGGGGACGCCGACGTACTGTTAGGAATGCGATACCGCTCGAGCGTCCGTTGGCCTCGAGCGCTTTGTCGTGCGTAGTGGGTCTCACGGGGAACACCGGCGACGCTCCCGTCGATACTGGGTGGGCCGATTTGGATTCTTTTCCAAGATACTACCTGGTGCCGCGCGACGGTCAATTGCAACAAGTCGCGTGTCACAACCGCGACGAAGTGGCGCGGCTGCGCACCGAATTGGAGTTGCTCCGCGGCATTGACCGCACCGCTCGAATGCGCGTCGTTATCAAACCGGTGTCGTCCGCTAGCACCGAAGGTGTGTCCGCCTTGGTCACCGACGCGGATCGCCGCGAACTGGCGACGATTCTCGGGGACGCGCGCAATCCGGCCGTATGCGCTTCCATCGAGTTCATCGATCAGAAATTCGCCGACGTGAAAGAGGAGATGATGATGTCCGTCGTGAACGACGAAGCCGAAAAAATCGTTCAAGAGGCCGTTGCCGCCGGCGCGGCTGAGCCAATCGGCGCCGACGCCGGTGGTTTGGCAGCGGACGTCACCGCCGCCGGTCCGTCGATTGAAGAGGCGCTGAAGGCCGCAGAGGCCGATCTCGCGGAAGTCGTCGGCATGATCGATCCCGCCGACTTGACCGATGCGGGCGCCGAGTCAGCCGAAGGCGGCGCCCCCGCGCCGGCGGGGACCGACGTCACCGCGTCAATCGAGGAACTCGAAGCGCTCGCCGCGTGCGCGGACCAGACCCCCGAAACGACGGCGGACGCGAAGGCACCGGAAATGGGCGACGCGGAAAGTGTGGCCATCGAGAACGCGGCATCGGAATCAACCGACACGGCGGCTCTCGCCGACCGAGAACTCGCCAATGACCCCGAGCTGTCCGAGCCTGCGACGGTCCAAGAGACGGTTGTCGGGGGCGGCGAAACGGCTTCGCAGCAGGAAGAACCCGCCGACGCCGTCGTGCAAGCCGGTCTCGATGTCCCCGACGATGGCACCACTGCGACTGATCCCACACCCATGTCTGATGGTGGCGCTGCGACGGAGCAGCTGGCAGCCGGCGATGGGAACGTCGCAACCGAGGCGGCTTGCGTCGACGAGGCGCGGCAAACCGTGGATGAGCCGTCGCCGCCGAACGAGGGTCTTTCGGAAGCGCCGTCGTGCAACGACGAACCTTCGGCAGCGCCGTCGTGCAATGACG
>JADFHG010000327.1 GCA_022567365.1 Planctomycetota bacterium
CTGCGTCCTCGTTGCATGGGAGGTATGCGCCAACCTTATCTGCGGGGATGGGGCGTGCGAGTTCAACGAAACATGCGCAAACTGTCCCGAAGACTGCGGAATGTGTTGCAGCGGCTGCCCGGGGGAGGGGGGGGCCTGCGACGGGTCGAACGGTACACCCGGCTGTGACGATGTGCCATGTTGCCAATTCGTGTGCACGATCGACCCCTTCTGCTGCGAATTCGCATGGGACGCTATCTGCGCGGTCGAAGCGAACGCTTTCTGTGATGCGTTTGTCTGCGGCGACGGGGTCTGTTCGGCGGGCGAACAGTGCGCGGACTGCCCCGCGGACTGCGGCGCGTGCGCGGGCGGTTGCGACCCGACGTCGGGAAGCTGCTTCGAAGTGGGTGGCGAACCCGGCTGCGAGATCGTGCCTTGCTGCGAGGCGGTCTGTACGATCAATCCGAGTTGCTGCGGAACCGGCTGGAACGCAGCGTGCGTCGAGTTGGCGATGACGATTTGCTTCGATTGCAACGGCAACGGCGTGCCGGACAACGAGGATATCTGCACGGGAACCGAGTTGGACTGCAATTTCAACGGCGTTCCCGACGATTGCGACGTGGCGTTCGGAGCGAGCGAAGATAGCGACGGAAACGGGATTCCTGATGAATGCCAGGACTGCAACGGCAACGGCGTCTTCGATCCCGCGGAGATCGAGTCCGACGACGCGAAGGACTGCAATCAAAACGCGATTCCCGACGACTGCGAAGAGGGCTCGTGCTGCGTCACGCCGATGGAGTGTGCAATCTCGACGATCCAACTCTGCGAGGAGGTCGGCGGGATCTTCCGCGGACCCTGTCTCGATTGTCCCGAACAAACGGTCGCTCTGATCCTCGAGGGAGACGGCGAGGTGTTCGTGCACGTGATCGGTCCGCCGGTCGAGTGCATCCCGCAAGAGTTCGGCATGTTCTGCATACCGGGCGAGCCGCTGATCGACCCGTGGGAGTCCCCAGAAAATGCCAACATGTGTCATGCATTCGGTGTGACCGGTTCGCCGGCGATACCGGCCGATTTCTTCGGACCGGGGTCCGATCCGTTCGTCGGCGCCGTGTGTCTGGTCGGCAAACCACTCCAGATCACGGAGTTCGGCAACGCGGACACGCTTGTCGCGCGCAGCGCGGATCCGTTTGACCGGTGCGACCCGACGACGGGCATTTCCGCGACCGTGACCATCGACGTCTTTGCCTTGAGCCTGGAATCAGTCGCCCCGGTCAGCGTGACGTACGACGGTGGGCAGGCCTCCGAGCTGTGGGACGTCGCCGTCGATCTCTCGGAGATCGCCCCGCCCTCCGGTACGCTGACCGCCACGAAGACCTACTGCAACGGCGGGGTCTATATATCGACCCTTTTCATCCAACCACGATTCACGTTTACGAAGATCAACAATCCCGCTGACATTCGCGTCCTCGACACGGGCCTCTCGGGCATACCGCCGGTCACCCTCGCGCAGACGGACCCGCTTCCCTGGGTACACGACATCGACGGGAACTTCGGAGTCATGGGCGACGTTTGCTCGGTGTTCCATCCCGGCGTGATCGACCTCGACATCAACGAGGATTGCGATTGCAACGGCAACCTGATCCGCGATAAGTGCGATATCGAGAACCTTATCAGCGCCGATTGCAATGAGAACGACGTGCCCGACGAGTGTGACGTCGCACAGGGAACCAGCACCGACGTCGACGGCAACGGCGTTCTCGACGAATGCGAGGAGCTGCCGCCCGGGGCGATCGGCCTTTCGGTTAGCGGTCCTCAGCTCGTGCCACAAAACGGCACAGCGCAGTATACGGCGACCCTCTTCAGCGGCGACGCGCCCCCGCTCGACGTGACCGGCTTGGCCGAGTGGTCCGTCACGCCGGGCACGTACGCGACCATGCCGGTTCCGGGGTTCATCGTCGTCGGCCCGGTGCCCGACAACGCCCTCGTCATCGTCTCCGCCGCCTATGGGGTGTTCTCCGACGACATGAACGTGGTGCTCGCCGGCGATCTGCGCGACGATCTTTCGCCGCCGATCCTGGCGATTACGCAACCGACGAACCTGCCGACCTACCAAACCGAAAGCCCGACGATCACGCTCGAAGGACTGGCCTCGGGGGAGCAGGGCGTGGCGTCCGTGGCGTGGAATCTCGCCGGCGGACCGGAGTCCCCATGCACGGGAACCTCGTCGTGGACGTGCGGACCGATCGCACTGTCGCCCGGGCTGAGCGTGCTCACCGTGACGGCGACGGACCCATCCGGTCTTAGCGCGGCGGCGGTACTCACCGTGACGTTCGACGCCGACGGAGCGCCGAAGCTCGCGGCAGCGCCGAACACGATCGACATGGGCCTGGTCGCCGAGCTCGCCTTTATCGAGGTCTGGAACTCCGGCACGGGCAGCCTGATCTACAACTTCCGCACCGACCGCGACTGGATGACGGTTGATCCGGCGACGGGTTCGTCGGCCGGCGTGAACGAAAGGAACACGCACACACTCACGGTCGATCGATCCCTGCTCGAGCCCGGCATCTTCGAGACCGGGCACGTGACAATCGGCGACATCGCGGGCACGCTCACGCCGATTACGATTGCGGTCTTCGCAAAGTCGGCGGATACGCCCGGACCGATACCGGCCGTTTCACAAACCGCGCTCGAGTTCGACCCGAAGGAGTCGATCCGCACGCTCGAAGTGTGGAACGCGGGTATCGGTGTTCTCAGCTACGCCATCGAAAGTGACGAACCATGGTTGAGCGTCGAGCCCGGGTCAGCCGCGTCGTCCGGGAGCGAAGACGTGGTCACCCACACGGTCGAGGTGGATCGCGCCGAATTGCCGCTCGGCACCACCGCGACCGCGACGCTCATGATCGTCTCCGATGGCGGAGCGACCCCGCCGCTCGTCGTGACCGTTCTTGTCTCCTCCGAGGACGGATTGGCGGACGACTCCGCGGGCGGAACACCCACCCCGCCGGCGGACGAATCCGACGACGACGCGCCGGCCGGCGCAACCCATCCACCCCAAGGCGATGGTGAGGCGTCGGCCGGCAACGGTGGGTCCGCAACGGGAATCTGCGGACTGTTCGGGATGGTCACGTGGGGCATGATCCTGGTCGGGCTGATCGGTCTTGGGTCGAGGCGGCGCTTGGATCGTTATTAGTGGTTCGTTGCGCGTGAAGTGATGGAAGGGATTCGATCCAGCAAGCTGGCTTGGCAGGCAAGCCGGCGCTGGCCCGGAAGAGAAAATGGAATTCGGTGTACGATTGTCGGCACCGGCGGGACGCAGCTCTTGAGCCCTCTGGGCTGACGGCTGCGAAATGTGCGGCGTCGTCACCGTTGAAGTGTAGATGAGTTTCCGTCCCATCAGGAGTGACTAGTCATGATTGAGCCATCGTTCTGCAGGGCGTGCCGATTTCGAGGCACGACGCGCATCCGTGCATTCACATTGGTGGATGCAGTCGTCTGTACGCTGGTGCTGTTCGTGGTGCCGGCGATCGTGCTCCCAAGCGTCGCGGGGATTGGGAGGAGTAGCAAGGACAGCCGATGCCTGGCCAACATGGGAAGGATCGCCTACGCGAACGCGGTCTACGCGGCCCAAGACCCGGCGAATATGGCGATCCCGGTCCACGCGGCCTTCGTCGATAAGCAAGGTCTGGAGCCGCTCTTCATCGGCCCGTATGAATGGGGCGGCAAGAGCGGGGTCGGCAAGGCCGCGGTCCCGGACGACGTCCTGACCAGCCGATACGGAACGGCCCAGGGTTTCGGACCGGCCCGGCGACCGCTGAACGACATCGTCTACGGCGACGTTTTCGAGGACTACACGGACGACCCAGGGGAGGGTAACAAGAACTGGATCGCCGACACGATGCTCGATCTCGACGTCAACCGCTGCCCGTCGGACAGCGGCTACGGCGGGATCCACACGCCCGACTTTCGCGACGAGCGGCGCACGTCCTATGACCATTTCGGTACGAGCTACGGGGCGAACATGTTCATGGTTGGCAGCACCGGCGGCGGTTGCATGTCGAGCAACTCGCCGTATCTCCATCGCATGTCGGAGATCATCAGCCCATCAACGACGCTTGCCTATCAGGAGAACGTCGGGCGTTTCGCCTGGGCGGCGGAAGAGGATCCGTGCGCTTTCTTGAACGGTATCCCGGGTACGGTTCGCGGCTGGCACGGAAAGGACTGGACGTTCAACGCCGCGTTTCTCGACGGACATGCGGACGCGATCTATATGCGCGGGTATCGGGCCGTTCCCCTCGGTGCGTATCCACCGTTCTTAATGGGCGGTGGGTCTTGCCCCTGTACGCCGCCTAGCTGCCACTCAAACGAGTTCCCAGGGAGTTTCCAGATCTACCGTTGTGTGATTATCCGAGGTGAGGGTTGGCAAAAGGACACGCTGCCCACCGCGCCGGTCATGACACAGCTCAAGACGTCGGGGACCAGTGGGCGCCCGTCGTACGAAGGGGGGCTCGAATGATGCAATCCCAATGCTCCGAGACAGAAGACTTTGGTGCTCGTTGCTCGCGCGCGCGGGGGCTCGCCGGACACGCAACTCGGTTTTTCGCCGGACCGGTTCTCTGGGCGATGCTCGCACTTGCCGCGAGCGCTGGCCCGCGTTCGGCGTTCGCGGGAGAAGTCGAACCGAACGATACCGTGGCCACCGCGAACGCGACCGGGCTTGTCGAACTGGGTACGGTGACGATCGACGGTGCATTTCTCGGGGACGGCGATTGGGCGGATCGGGACGTCGATTTCTTTTCGTTCCAGATCTCCCCGCCCACTCTACCGCCGGTGTTCCTTACGGTCGAGATCGTGTCAGACGACGAAAACCTGGATGCGTTTTTGCGATTGTTCGA
>JADFHG010000328.1 GCA_022567365.1 Planctomycetota bacterium
CTCGCGGCCAATACCGGTGTCACGGTTGTGGCACGCGCAGGCTACCCTTCTACGCGCAGTTGCTGTCGTGCACGCTGCGCGATCAAGCCTCGGCATGACTTCGATGCGAGAGCCGGTCAATCAATGTTCGGGTTCTTGTTCTCCGCCTTCTTGGCGCTCGGATCAGCCTTGCTCGCCCGAATGCGTCGCTTGACGGACTCGGGAGTCTCCTTCGCGCTGGCGTCGCCACCGAGTATGACGCGATTGCTTCTTGATGCTGCATTCCTCGCGGCAGCGGCTCTCGCAGCCGCCTTACGCTTGATTCGCTCTTCATCCGACATCCTGCCGCCCCTCGAGGCGGAGAGAATCGGTACGCGAATCGTCGGCATCTGTGCGTCGTCGGTCTTTATCGTGACGGCTCGGGGAGTGGTTCCCGGATCGTAGTCCTTGGGAACCTCGAGCTCAACCCGCTGTGTCCCGCTCTTCTCCACGACGCGAACGGTGAGTTTCGGATCATTGACCGAGGCTTCGAGGATCTTGTATGACACGGCATCGTCCCAGACCAGTCTTGTACTCGCCTTCCAAACGTCCTGGCGGTTTCCAGGTATCGTGAAGCGCCGCGGTATCGCTGTAACACGCGCGGGGATGGAGGCGTATGCGCGAAGGGTTACCGTTGGGGATTCGGGAATCCCGGTATCGAACTCCAGATTGACCCTGGTCCGCCTCGAGTCGAACGGCGGGATGATTTGCACCTCGAGTTCGTATTTTTCTCCGGCTTCGATTTCCCGCAGTTCAACCTTGAAGCCCGGCGTCTTCAACGTCTTCAGTTTCAGCTTCAGTGGTCCCCCGTCACCCCGGGTGATCGTGGCTGTCTTCGGCGGTGGATTGTCCTTCCGCGAGATTCTCCCGAAGCTGATGACTTTCGGGTTCATGTAGAGCGGCTCGAGGATCTTGCCCGCGCAGGTCAGTTTCACCGTCGGGGCGTTCGGATCATTCGTCGAGACGCTGATCTTGCGCGAGAACGTGCCTTTCAATTTGCCGCAAGCGATGGTGATCGAAAAATCTTCGGTGGCGCCGGGTTTGATCGTACGGTCGGACCGACCGTTGTACTTGGTACCTCACCCACCCTTGGCGCGGATCCTGAGGTCGGCCGTTCCCTCGTTTCGGATCTTGAAATCAAAGGTCACACCCTCGTCGCGTCGCCATATCGGTGGCAACGTGACCACTGTCTTTTCGCACGCCCACTTGGCATTCGGGTCCATCGGGAATGCCGCGGCTCCTTTCCTCCGACTTGGAGCCGTAAGCTTCCGATTCGAACGAACGCCCGTTGGAGAGATTTTTCGCTTTGCACCCTTCGGCGCATCAGGTCCTAGCTGGAGTTTTCGTCTCGTCGCCGGCTTTGGATCGTTCGAGGCCCCCTTCTTTGTGTCGACCTTCGTCCCCGATCCGGACTTCGCCTTCGGTTGCGCTTTGTCGCCCGTTTTCTTGACCTTTGGAGCGTCAGGTTTTTCCTGGCCGCGGGACTCGACGGCCACCGTTGCCGTAATAAATATACTGACAGTGATTGCCAGAAACGCCCGAAACCGTAGCGCCGGTCTAAGGGACCGCATAGGACTCGTCATGCTCATCTCCTCTTGTTTTGCCGGATCCAGCGGAACGGCTGACCGCCACCGGACCACCGGATTGTCGCCATCGCCCCTAATATACTCGACCACAGTGTAACACGCCATCATCGACGGTTTGTGAAATATTCTTGTCACACAGCCCGTCAGATCGCGCGGCACGTTCCGTGGCCCAGCCGCCCT
The DNA here is from genome assembly GCA_022567365.1 of Planctomycetota bacterium. GTDB lineage: Bacteria > Planctomycetota > Phycisphaerae > UBA1845 > UBA1845 > JADFHG01. The sequence goes on from JADFHG010000328.1 coordinate 1,785, forward strand.
CGGCCGAGGTCGATGCCCTGCGGCCCAGCCGCCCTCGACGGGAGTCCGCGCTCACCCGAGGGCGGGTGTGCCACAGACCACGACCGATAAGCCGGCGCCACGAGTCGGCAGCGACATCAGCCCGACAGGACGGGCAACGAGATCGGACCTGTTGCCGGCTCGCCGACCAGTTGGGTCATCACGCGATCGGCCACCAGCCGTCCGCTTTGGGTCAAGGCTATGTGGGTATCCGACACCTGGATCTTGCCCAACTCGGCGAGTCGTTCGATCGGACGTTGGAACAAGGCGCGCGGATCGATACCGATTCGCGCACGGAATGCACTGATCGACAGTCCCTCAACCAGACGCATCTGCATCATGACCATTTCCAGGACGAGCATTTCGCCTGTCAGGGTTTCCCGCTCGACGACTGCATCGCCTCGCTCGTCGATCATTCGTATATATCCGCCGATGTCGGCGATGTTCTTGTACCGCTCGCCGTGGATACACCCGACGGCCGACGGACCAACGGCGACATAGGGTTGGTTTCGCCAATAGCCGACGTTATGGGCGCATTCGCATCCCGGCAGGGCATAGTTGCTGATTTCGTATTGCTTGAATCCGGCGGCCTCGAGCGTCTCGGTGGTCAGCTCGAACATCTCGGCTTCGAGGTTCTCGCCGCAGGGTGTGATCTTGCCGAGGTTGCGCTGCGCGGTAAGCCGGGTGGCCGGCTCATACGTCAGTCCATAACAAGCGAGATGGTCCGGTGAAAGATCGACGGCCCGCCGCAACGACTGCGACCAGGTTTCCAGGGTCTGCCCCGGGATTCCGAAGATGAGATCGAGGTTGATACGTTCGACGCCGTTTCGGCGAAGGGTTGCGAACGAGACGGGGATGTCATCGGGATCATGCAGCCGCTCGAGCGCCGCCAACTCGGACGGGAAAAACGACTGAGCACCCATCGAAACACGTCCGACCCCGGCCGAGACCATCAGCCGTGTCTTTTCATCATCGACCGTGGCCGGGTTCGCTTCGACCGTGAACTCGATGGAATCGTGGCGTTTGGCGAGCCCGCCCAGCGGCGTCAGTACGGCGTCAAGCTGATCGATCGGGAGAATCGTCGGCGTACCGCCCCCGCAAAAAATCGTAAGGATTCGCTGTTCGATATGGTCGGTTCGACGCTTCAACTCGCGCACGATCGCGAACACCAGCGGGGCCGTGTCGCGCCCGTGCGTGGGGACCGAGTAGAAATCGCAGTAGCCGCACTTCGTCTCGCAGAACGGGAGATGGACGTACAGCCCACAATTCGAGTCGTTGGCCGGATGGTTGACGTTCGTTTCGTGCATTGATTGGGCGCTATCAACTTGTTGAACAAGTGGCTTCCAGTCGCGCAAGTGTACCGCCTTCCCTCGTCGGCGGCGCCATTCGGTCATTTTCGGCCCGTCTGCGGTGTTTGACCGATTGGCCAGTCGGTCCCACATATTTGTTCCAGGGGCTGAACAAGGGAAAAACGGGCGTCGTTATCAAGCTCGCACGGAATTATCGGGCGTTGAATCCCGACCGCCATCCTTTCGGCTGATGGTCGGATCGAATTCGCTCGCCGGGCGCCTTGGGGATATCGTATATCATTAGTCGCCCGATTTCCGTCTTCGGTTTCGATGTCCCAAGTGGGGAAACACTCTGGCATGAAGACCCGCCAAGAGAAGATCAACGCGCTCGTACAATTTCGCGACGGCCTTGCGAAAGTCAATCATCTCGGTTACGGAAATGACGAATGCGAGCGAGCAATATTGGTCATGTTCGACGACCTCGTGCGACACGTCGTGCCGCGCAGGATGATCCACAACTACGCTCTGTCGGCCGACCAAAGTACGTGCGGCGAGTTGCTCGCCATGGCGACCAGGGTCGTCGACGTCGTTGATACCGCCACGGCAATACGTGAGCGCAAGCACGGGCGTGCCGTGGTGTATCCGTTCGTCACGACGCTCGGCATATCGGGGGGCACGTTCTTGATTGCCTTCCATCTCGCTCAACTCGCTCCGGCGCTTTTTCGATGACCGTCCGCTGAAGAAGTGGCGGACGCCCCGAGTGGCGGCCGTAGGATTCGTGGATAGCCATCGACCGACTACCTCGCCCACGGGGCCGCGACGCTACCAGCCTGTTGAAAAACAGGATGCTGTGTGGGACCGACTCTTTCAACGGGCTGCCACGTGTTGAGCATCGGTTCGCCGCCCACGCGGCAAACCCAGATATGACGGTGCACTACGCGGGTTCCTTTCGCGTGACCTTGGCGCCCTTGAGCCTCGCTCGGAACATGCTACGCCGCAAGACGCGTTGACGATGTCGATCGCGCATGGCGACGACGCCCCATCGCGAGAGAAAATACGACGCTACCGCCAACACGAGACCCACGATCGCGCAACCGAGCCAGAGTTCCGCGCCGAATCCGATAAGGAGGCGACCCGCCGCTCCCCAGAATTCGAGGCTGAGGAACCTTCCCAATCCCTCGTGGGCACCCAAGTGCGAGGATATCTGCGCTTCGATGTCGATTGCGGGATGTGAGGACGTCTTTCCCAGGGACAGCAGAAACCGACCGAACGCGAGGCAACTCCCATAGATGGGCACCATCGTAAGCGGGTTCGTAACCCACACGACCGGCACGCAGACGGCCTTATTCGCTCGAAAGACGGCCGCGCACGCCACGGCGATCACGGTCTGGAACCCGATCAGCGGCAACAGCCCGATCCACATCGCGATCCCGACGCCCAGCGCGATGCGATGGGGCGTGTCATCGGCGTGCAAAATGTTGTGGGCGATGAAACGGCGCGCCCGCATTACGTACCTTGCCACCGAGCAAGTCCCTCGCTTTCGATTCGGTCCTGAGCTGCCCGTTGAAAAACTGCGAGTAGCGTCCGCCCCCCGCGGCGGACGTGGCTTTCGAGACCGCTATCGCCGTCCTACGGCCGCCACGGGGGGCGGCCGCTACTTTCTCGTCCGAGCGCGACTTTTTCAACAGGCCGTTATCTGTCCGTTGAAAAAGTCCAGGGGACCGATTTTCTAGCGACGTGTTGAAATAGTGTGGCACGGG
>JADFHG010000329.1 GCA_022567365.1 Planctomycetota bacterium
CATCAGTCCTGCGGCTGGTGATTCTTACCCGAGCCGCGGGCTTCAGCCCGCGCGATGTCACGAATGGTAGCGACCTTGTGCCTGCCCTTGCAGCGTCACGAATACTCGTGACCCTCGTCAGCCCGCGCGATTTCACGAATGCTCGCGACCGTTGCCTGGCCTCGTAGCGTCACGAATGCTCGCAACCTTAGCCTGCGCTCGCGGGACCGCGCGGGCTGAAGCCCGCGGCTCGGCTGTTTTGCAGACTCGCCCACGGTGATTTGGATTAGTTGTGGTGCCGGGGCATGGCAAGGACGCCACGCTCCACGATTCAACGCTTGCGCGCTGTCTTTGTCTTTCGCACGCGAGCGCGATTGCCCCCGGCGTGACGCCGGAAAAGGCACTCCGCATCGCCGCCGACAAGGACGCAAGACTCGTCCGCATAAGCTCCGCACTGAAGGCAAAGGCGTTCGTACGCCCGGTCGGAGCGCGTCAGCGCACCGGCGACCTCGAACAGCACCGCCGACCAGCGATCGGCGTCGGCCCCGGTCGTCATGCGAATCGCGTTGCGCAGCAAATGGTGCTGTCTTCGACGCAACAGTTGGAGCACATTTCGTCCGCCCTTGGCCAACTTCAACCGGACCTCGCGCCGGTCTCGTGTGGACGGGCTGCGATCGACCAGCTTCGAGCGGACCATGCCGTTGATCAGTTGAGTGACGGCCGGCTTGGTCACGCCGAGAAACCGTGCCGCCTGCGTCGCCGTCTGTCCGCCCTGTTGCTCGAGCAAACGAAGCATCTGCGCCTTGCTCCGCGATAGGTTGGCGATCTGCAGCTCGGGTGCCCCGTTCGCGGCACCGGATTCCAGGATCTCGTCGACGGCGCGCGAGAGCACCGATAGGGCCTTGAGCAGCCCGTCAACCGTTTCCTGTGATAGGCGAACTTTCGAGGCCATGACCTGCCTTCGATCAACGTTCACATATGCCGCGGATCAAGCGCTTGCGACAATAGCCTACGCTCCGTGTGATTACAAGTGCCGATTCCCCTGACCGCTTGCAAGGCGTGCATGACGGATTGGGCGGCGAATGCGACCGGGAGGGCGCGGCTCCCGCCGAGCCGCTAACCGTCAACCGACGGAACCGTCAGTGTGCCTTCATGCGCCGCTCTTTGAACGACGTGCGGCCCAGCCGGGAATAGTCGATGGACTTTGGCGACCGCGGCACGATGGTCAACGACGATTGCTCGGTGCGCGGCGCCGCTTGCCGCGCCCGGGGGACCGCACCGCTTTCGCACGGCGACCGGTCTTGCCTGACTTACGCCCTGCGCCCCGTGCGCCGCGAGGCTTCTTCCCCGCGCTCGGTAGAGGATCGGCGAGCGCGAGGTCCATTTGACGGGTGGACAAGTTTATTCGGCTGACCACCACGCGCAATCGGTCGCCTATCGCGATCCGCGCCCCGGAGCGTTCGCCGAGGATCGCGCCCCGCGCCGCATCGACCTCCCACCAGTCATCCATCAGCCCCTGAAACCGCAGAAGCCCGTCGATCAGATAGCGCGTGAGCTGTACATACACCCCGATGTTCGCGACGCCCGTGACCACGCCGTCAAAGACGTCGCCGATGTGTTTTTCCAACAAGCGAAGCACATACACCTGCGTCAATTCGCGACCCGCTGATTCCGCCCGACGTTCTCGGTCACCGCAGTGTCGGCCGAGTTGGTGCAGGTCTTCCACGGACGGCGGCGCGGCCGCGATGGCGCCGTCACCCGTCGGTTCTTGCCGGCGGCCCTTTTTCTTCTTGCGCCCGCGCGGCGCTCCCTTGGTTGGTTTGGTCAACGTGCCCGCGAGGTAAAGATCGATGAGGCGATGGACGGTAAGGTCGGGGTATCGGCGAATCGGTGACGTGAAGTGGCAGTAGGCGTCGCTCGCCAGGGCGTAGTGTCCGATCGATAGCGGCGAGTACTCCGCCTGCCTCATCGATCGAAGCACCGCCAGGTTGACCGCGAAGGACTCGCCCTTGCCGCGGACCGCATCGAGCGTTGCCTGTACGCGGCCTCGATCCGGCTCATCGGGCAAGGTATGACCGAGCGCGTCCAGAAACCGGGCGAGACCGCCCCACGCCGTCCCGCTCGGTTCATCGTGGATTCTCCGCAGGTATGGGACGCCCACGCCCTCGAGCACACGCGCGACCGCTTCGTTGGCTTCGACCATGAACATTTCGATGATCGTGTGCGAATAGCTCGTATCCCGGGGGAGCACGTCCACCACGCTTCCGTCGTCGCCATGGACCAGCTCCGCTTCGGGCAGCTCCAACGTGAGCATACCCTGCCGCCGGCGACGCGCCTGAATGCGCCGGGCCAGCGCCTCCAGATCGTTCATCAGTGACACGATCTTGACACTCGTGCGGCCGGGCTTGCCGTCGAGAATCCGGCTCGCTTGTTCGTACGTCAACCGTTTGGTTGATTTGGTGATTGTGTTGGCGAGGCGGGTTTTCTTCACCGTGCCGCGGCGGTTGAAGGTAATGAAAACGCTCTTGGTTAGTCGCGACTGCCGCTCCTGCAAGGAGCAGACTCCGTTGGACAAGGTCTCGGGGAGCATCGGAATGACCATGTTGGGCAGGTATACGCTGTTGCCCCGCTCCTTCGCCTCGTCGTCGAGCGGTGTGCCCTCGCGGACGAAATGGGCCACGTCGGCGATGTGTACGCCGAGCTCGCACGTGCCATCGGAGTTCGTCGTCAAAGAGATCGCGTCGTCGAAATCGCGCGAATTCGTCGGGTCGATGGTAATCACCGTCAGTTCGCGAAGATCTTCTCGCCCTCTGGCCTCGCGACGCGCGTCGAATGATTGGCCCGCCGACCGCGCGGCGTCGAGTACATCCTCGGGGAAGTCTCCCGGAAGCCCGTATTGCTCGACAATGGCCAGTGCATCGACGTCCGGTCGACCCCGCGGGCCGATTACCTTCACGATCACACCGCGCGCCTCGCCGTGACCCTCGGGATAGTGCGTGATCTCGACGACCACCTTATCGCCCGGTCGCGCACCCTTCGCGCCGGGGTCGCCGACGAGGATCGGGGCGTGAAACGTGTTTCCGTCGGGAATCACGTATGATCGGCGCGCCGCCCGCGATAGCTCGCCGACGAACCGGCTGTGTCCCCGTTTGACGATATCGACGATCCGCCCTTCGTAGAGCATCCGACCATCCCGCTTGCCGCGCTTACGGACCTGTGCAATTACCGTATCGCCGGTGATCGCGTCGGCCGCGCCGCCTCTGGGGACGTAGAGGTCGCCGTGTGCGTTCGGTTCATCCGGAATGACAAAGCCGAAGCCTTTCGGGTTCGCGCGGTACGTGCCGGTGATCCGCCCCCGCGGCTCGGGTAGCGTCAGGGCACGGCTGCTCCCAAGGACGACGCGGCCGGTCTTCATCAAGGCCTTGCACGCCGCGTGGAAATCACCTGATTCGTCTTCGCCGATGCCAATCGCCCGCGCGATTTCGCGAATCCCGCGGGGCTGGTATCCTTTTGCCCCGATAAGGCGGAGAATGCGTTCGGAATAATCGCTCGGTGGCATAAACTCTCTTTCCTCGCGATACTGATTGCGTGTGGGGTTCGGCAATGGCCGCCGCGAACGAGCCTTAATCAAGTGAGTCAGAAACGATGGATGAAATACTAGAGCTTGCGACGAAGCTAGGCAAACTGATCGCCGCGGATCCCCGGGCGGTATCGATGATGGCGGTCCGCCGCAAGCTCGACGAGAGCCTCATCGACCGTCAATTGCTCACCAACTACCAAGCCCAGCAGCAGAAAGTGCATGAACTGGAGATAACCGGCAAGCCGATCGAGCCGGACGACAAACGCAAGCTCCAGGATCTCCACGAAAAGGTGGCCGCCAGTGCGGTCATCAAGGAGCTGCTCAAGGTGCAGATGGACTACGTGGACCTGATGACCAGGGTCTCGCAGGCGATCGAAGCCGAGGCCGCGAAGGACAAGACCGGAGAGTGATCGGCTGGCAGGCGGCGAGCGGCAGTCCGGTGGGTAACCGGTGTACGGTAGACCGTCGGTGGTCGGGTTCGATGGGAAGTGCCAGCTTTCCACGGAGCGGCTGAAGTAGCCTGCCCGATCAATCGCTATCTTCACCGGTCGCCTTCGTCTTCGCTCTATTCTGAGGGACCCACACGGACCGTCTCTGTCCGCGTAGTACCATTCTCGATGTGGGTCACGGTATGGGCACGAAGATGACCTCCGCCCGCTTTGACCACGGCGTCGTACAGGGCTCGATCTTGCGTGCTCTCGACGTGGCCGTCCGAATACCCAATGACTCCCATCTCGCCGAGCCATGCCCAAATGAATACTTGAGAATGCTGGACAGCCAGGTCGAGCCGGGCGACGTCGATATGGTTGACCGCCACGCCGTCTATTTGGAACGTGAACAAGTCCGGGTTTTCACGCTTGAACGATGCGAAGCGCGAGCGGGCCGCATCCGGATCGTCAGGAGGAATGTTACGGGCTTCCGTGATGATCGGGACGAATTTGCTTCGTGCTTCGAGACGCAAAGCAACAAGGTCTGCATGGCTGCGACCATCAGCCGGACCGGGCGCGGCGTCCCGCCGACAACCGCACGGCACGATGCACAACAGGGAGACCGCAATTTCCGTTACGACACGCACGGTATGTCTTTCTTCTGAGCTTGCCCTTTTTCGCCTCGAACGCTCATGGATTCTATGCGCCGACCCGGTTGCCTGCAAACGCCAACCGGGTCCGTGACAGAATCGGCGGGCATCTTTCTTGCCGTATCTGGCTGAACATGCCCCGTAGGGGCGTTTGACTGTAGCCCAGCACGAAGTGCTGGGATAGGTCCCCAAGAACACAACCGAGTCC
>JADFHG010000330.1 GCA_022567365.1 Planctomycetota bacterium
GGCGCATGCCTGCCAGCGTGTCCGGCGACGGAAGCAGAAGCATGGGCCATTCAAGACGGCGACCGTCAAGTAGGAACTCGGTGCTGGCCAGGAATACCTCGTCTGAATGAACCGCGTGTTCGGCGAGAACGGGCTCCACGACGGCGCAGACCATGTCATGGACCAGAACAGGTGCCCCGGGTTCGATGCTCATGTCAAGCCACTTGGAGAGACAGTTCATGTAGGCGGAGCCAACGATGTTACACGTTTCCTGGAGGCAGGATGTCTCGAGTTCGCCAAAACTCGATGACGTACCCTCAGGCTGCTCCATCAAGAGATCCACCAGGGCCAGGGCAACGTCCGGCGGAAAGATCAACAGCAGGTGCCCCGAACATGTGCCGGCAAGCGGCATGTGGATGGCCACGACGGCTTGGTCCGGTTCCCCAAACCGCGCTCCCGCATCCGCCAGTTTGACGGCCGTGAGACCGTCGCTTCTTACGCGAACACCTTTGCGCAACCACTTCGAGAGGGCACGCGATGCGTGCTCGGCACCGTTGCGCATGACGGTCGTCAGGAGATCGGGCGAGGGAGCAATAGTAGCCGCGGTTGGCATCAGCAGGTTCCTTGAAGTTCCGCGCAGGGCGCGAGGCTCGGTTCGGACGACTCGGTTTGATCGATCTTGTGGAACATCGACCTGACGTCGAGAATGAGCGACACCGTGCCGTCACCACGGATTGTCGCGCCGGCGATTCCGGCCACGTTCCTGTAGTTTCCCGCGATCGACTTGATGACCACGTCCTCCTGGCCCAACAGGTCGTCCACGACAAGACCCAATCTTCCGGTGTCGTCGCATCCGACCACGACGATGTTGAACTCGTCCTTGTCCTTCGCCGCCGTCTGAAGCGATGGCAGATTGCATTGGAAGATGTCTTCAAAGAGGACGATGCGGACGATTTTTTCTCGGATTTGGACGACCTTTTGACGCCCGACGTGGTGCAACCGGTCTCGCCGTACGGTGATGATCTCCGCCACGTCTTCAAGCGGAATGGCGTAGATATTGCGACCGATGCGAGCGATCAGCGACGTGAGAATGGCGAGGGTCAACGGGAGCTTGATGGTGATTCGCGTACCCTTGCCGGGCGCGGTTTCCACGTCGATCGATCCGTTCAACCGGTCGATGGTCGATTTGACGATGTCCAGACCCACGCCTCGACCGGAAAGATCGGTTAGTTCGCGCGCCGTCGTAAGACCGGGTTGAAAAACGTATTGGACGATTTCCCGGTCGGTCATCGTTTCGATCTTGCCCGGCGAAACGAATCCTCCTTCGATTATTTTTTCGCGCACGCGGTCCACGTCGATGCCCCGACCGTCGTCGCGAACCTCGACCCAGATGCAGTTGCCGCGATGATACGCGTCAAGTATGACCGTGCCGATAGGGTCTTTCCCCGCGGCGCGGCGCTCATCGGGAAGCTCCAAGCCGTGATCCATGCTGTTGCGAATCATGTGGGTCAACGGATCGCCCAGCTCGTCGATCATTCGTTTGTCCAACTCCGTCGTTTCGCCGCGTATAATCAGGCGAAACTCCTTTCCGCTGGACTTCGCGATGTCTCGCGCGACCCGATGGTACCGATTGAAGAGCGGGCCGATGGATACCATCCGAGTGCTCATGATACCCTGCTGCAATCCCTCGGAAACGCGGTTGAGACCGTGTACGGCCTCGTCAAGCGATTGGATGGTCGACCGGGCGTCGATCAACGGCTGCACAACAGCGCAAACCGAGTCGTGGGTGTGTCGGACCTTCGTCAGGCTTCTTGACAGTTCGACGATTTCGTGGTGATGCTCGCGACGGGCGGCCACGACCGCCACGCGGCTTTGTAGCCGCTCCAGATCCTCGGTCATCTCATCGAGGACGTGGCGCAGGTTCCTACCGTCGAATGCGGCACGAAGGTCGCGATGAAGCTGAGTGAGACGGGCCTTGCTGATGACCAGCTCCCCGCCGAGGTTCATCAGATGATCCAGTCTTGACTGATCTACCCGCAGCGTGGCATTGGATTTGACGGGTGTCCGGGTTTCAACAGCCGGCGTCGCCTCCTCCGCCGCGTTGGCTTGGTCCGGTGCATTCGTCGGACGAGGTTGCGCGGGTTCATCCAACGACGGGGAATCCACGCGAGAGTTTGGGGGATCCGCAATCGAGATCTCATCGCGTTGATCGCCGGTCGGCGATCCGAGTCGAACGGCATCCACATGTTCGACCGCATAGGCGAGCGCGATTTCGCGGATCGACTCCGGATCCTCCGGTGTTTCCACCGTCAGAAGTAGTTCCGTCAGTTCGACGTCGGCCGGCATCGATTCGACGTTTGGATCGACGGCGACGACCTTGCCGATACTTCTGAATCTCCCGAGCAGCAGTAAACCTTGAATGACCGCGTCTTCGAAACCTTCAGCGAACCGTATGCGGATGGTTACGCTGTCGGCAGTTCCGCCGCCAACCGCCGCCGCTCCGGGATCCGCCGCCGCGGTGCGGCTCGACGCGTCCGAATCGACCTTGGGTTCCAACCATTGCTGAAACCGAAGGAGCAGCGTCTCGAGCGGGCGGTCGTCGAACGACCCGGTGCGTCTGATTTCCTCGACGCCCCGAAGCGCGTCGATGGCCTCGAACAGAGCGTTGGTCAGCTCGTCGTCAAGTCGAATGGAACCGCCGCGCATAGCGTCGAGAACGGTCTCCATGACGTGGGTCAGGCGGCTCATCACCATGAGCCCCGCCGCACCGGCCGCACCCTTGATGTTGTGCGCCGCACGAAACAGCGAGTTGATGAGATCCGCGTCGTCGGGAGACTTCTCCAGCGCGAGCAAGCCCTGGGTCAACTCATCAAGCGCCTCCAACGTTGTTTCGACGAAAAGGGCCGAGAGTTCGGGATCGTCAAGCACTTCATTGGGCATGCGTCCACCTCCGTGGAGCCCTGGCGGCTCGGTGATACCGTATGGTTGGGGCAATCTTGGCGGCGGTCGGGATTCCGCGGTTGATCGGTTCTTTGGAAAACCCCGGCGCGTCCGTGCTTGGCGACCCTTCAAACGACGGTATCCCGGGAATGAGCTGCCTCCTCCCACCGGTCGATTCAACCGCGTCGTTGTATGGGCCGTGCTCGTAGGGAGTCACGCCTTCACCGCCTCGGCGAGGCTTGCGATCCCCTTTGCACGACCGGCTTTCGGATTCCGGTAGATGTTAGGACCCACGTAGTCCAACGTGAGGTTCGTATTCAGTTCCGGAGTATGTCGGATAGGGTCAACGTCGCCGACGATGAGATGGCCTCCCGGCGCAAGAGCACCCACGACCCGTTGCAACACGTGCAATTTCATTGACAGATCGAAGTACATCAGGACGTTTCGGAGAAACACCAGATCGAAATTCGCGTTCGGAAACGGCTCGCGCAAATCATGGAACTTGAAGCTCACCATCTTCCGCAGTTCGTCCTTGACGCGGTATTTCTCGCCCTCGGCATCGAACCACCGCTTTCTGCGAAGCTGGGGTACTTTTGCAACCGCATATTCGTCGTATTCGCCCTCAGACGCCGCCTCGAGCACGCGGCGGCTGATATCGCTACCGATAACCTGTACGCGCCACGACGCGAAATCGGGAATCGCCTCGCGCAGGCATATGGCAACGGTATACGCTTCCGCTCCGGTACTGCTCGCGGCACTCCATACGCGGATCGCCTTGGCCCGCTTTCGGTGTTCCACTATGTAGGGAATCCAATCATTACGAATGTAGTCCCATAGTTTTTCGTTGCGGAAGAAATAGGTTTCGTTGGTGGTTACGACCGATAGAAAATGGGGCAATTCCTCTTCGCAGACCCGGCGATCGCGAAGCACGTGTAAGTACTCGGCAAACGTCGACAGTTTCAGCGCCCGAAGGCGACGGCGAAGGCGATTGCTGAGCATCGAGAGCTTGCGCGCCTCGAGGTGGATTCCGGTGCGCTCTCTCACGATCTTGGCGAACGTGGCGAATTCCTTCTCGGTGAGCTTCACTGATTCCACGACCGCTGTCTCACGCTCTCATTATCGATTCGCCGAAACCGCGACGGAGCCCGTCCGGTCCCACGACATTGACCTTGGACGCCTGTTGAAGAGATATGTGGGATCGACTTTCCCGTCGGTCAATCGCCGCAGGCGGGTCGAAAACGACCGACTGGAAAGTTGGTCCCACAAGACACGTGGGTCTTCAACAGGCCGCTAGGCGACGGCCTTCGGTTCGACCGATGGTGCGTCTTCTCCGGTGCCCTCCGACGGAGTTTCCGATGTCATAATTTGCTCGATATTGAGCAGTATCAGCAAGTTCTCGTCGAACTTCACCAGACCGGTGACGTATCGGCGCCCGATCTCCGAGACCCCCGTTGGCGCGGGTTCGATCTGATCCGGGTTGATACGGAGCACTTCGTTCACCGCGTCCACGATGATCCCGATCGTCTTGTCACCGAGGTTGAGAACGATAATTCGCGAATGCTCGGTCGGCTCGACGGCTTCGAGACCGAATCGAGTCCTCAGATCGATGATCGGTATGACGTGACCGCGGAGGTTGATCAACCCACGGACATAGTCCGGCACCTGGGGCATCTCGGTGATCTGCCCGATCAGGATGATCTCCTGAACGTGCATGATGTTCACGCCGTACTCTTCCGCTGCAATTCGAAAACTGACGATTTGCGATGTATGCCCATCGCCAGAGCCCGAGTTGGCTTTCGTCGTGGCGGCCCCGTTGTCCGTGGTCGCCGTCGGTGATGATGTATTCACAGGTCTATACTCCCAAATACGTCGCGGATCGAACCTCCGTTGTCGCGCCGCAGCCGACTCC
>JADFHG010000331.1 GCA_022567365.1 Planctomycetota bacterium
TGCTGGTAGGCGGAGCTGCCGGAGGCGAACCCGGCAATCGAGAGTTCAGTGTACTGGCCAAAAGGGTATCGAAACCCGAGAAAGAAACAGCCGCTCTGAAGAAGACCCGCGCGAGTCTCGAGAAAACGCTCTCGGGTGTCCGGAAGGACGCCACAATCCACGCTGCGGGGGGCGACGGCTTGGGGCTTGCCAACGGCTGCGCGGGCGGTAAACACCCCGCTCGGCCTGGTTCTCGAGTTCAACCATGGCTGTGTTGAATGGTGCAACGCACTTGGTTCTTCAACACCGCGCAGCCTGAAGACCCGCGGCTCGGTTGTGGTACGGAATCGCGCACGGCCATTTGGCGCTGTTATTGCGAGTCGGATGCTGTGGCTCTGCCGGCGAGGCGATCACCATGCTTCGCTCACGGCGCGAATGGATACACGTTGTACTTCGCGGGATCACACAAACCCACCGTGTTGTACGGCTCGATGGCCGCGGCCGTTTCGCGGGCCAATCCAGCGGCGCCCTTTGCATCGGTTGCCATGGCCGCGCTGCACACACCATCGACGATCGCGCGAAACCGTTCGTTATCCGCGAGAAGAAACGCGTCGTGTTCGTCGCCCTTGCCGGCACGGATACGTTCTTCCATATACGTGACCGCGGCGAAGTACGGCATCGTCACACTCGCTAGGATCTCAAAGCAGTCGAAGCGCGCAAAGCACGTGGCCGTGATGCGATCCATCAGCTCGACCTCGCGAAGAACCGTTTCGCTGTACGTCCGCAATTGTTCGCGGCGCGGGGCCGAATCGTCCGCGCCGCCCAGAATGCGTGCGAGCCGCCGGACTCCGAAGAGCGTGTGGGCGATGCCGGGGCTCAGCCAGGGATCAAGAAAACAAGCGGTGTACGGTAGCGCCGCCCAGTCTTCGCCGGCTGCCGCGGAGAGGCGGCGCTGAAGTCTGCCGGTTCGGACAATCGGCATGGTCGCTTGTGCGCCGCGAAACTGCCTGCCGATCGACGGATACGCGGTGACCAGCGCCTGCCACTGTGCATCCGGCGAGATGGCGCCGGATGCCGGATGTCGCTGCGGGTCCAGCGAAAACCCCGCACTCGTAATCCCGTTGTCGAACCGTAGCACCCACATCCATCCACCGTCGATGATGTGGTGTAGCGCCGAGGCATCGGCTGAAAACGGAGGCCGCACGGAAGCGCCGCCAAGCTCGTCGAGAATCTGTTCCCACGGCAACACGTGGCGGAAGTGGCCATATAGTCCGTAGGAGGATGTTCTAAACCCGCTATCTACCGTCTCGAGGCCGATTGCGCTTGCCAATGCCCCGCAGGCACCGGTGGCGTCGACCACGAAATCCGCATCGAGCGAGAGGGCGCCCGCGGGGCAGGTCGCGCTGAGGTGCCAACGGTTGGCGTGCGCAATGGTCTCGATCACGGTTCGGTCAAAGTAGGTTACGCCGGCCTCCACAGCGCGCTCAACGAGATGCGCGTCGAAATCCGCACGATACCAATGTGTATCGCCGCGCTCGTCGTCGGGGCTTGCCTCGACGAACAGCGCGTTCGCGTTGTCCGCCGTTGGTCGAAAGTGGACCCCTGGTGTATGGCGAAAGAACGTGAAACCGCGTTTGAGCCCGCACGCCACCTCGGGGTGATGCCGTTTCCACGGTCCGTATTTCGAGAATGTCGCAAGCCACGGAAGATCGTACGTCGTCGCCAGTGATTCCAGCATGAGGTTGGCGAGCGGTGTGGACGACTCGCCGATTGCGAACCGCGGATGGCGCGAGCGCTCGATGAGCGCGACGCTCAGGCCCAAACGGCGCGCGATGATCGCCGTCAGACTTCCCGCGAAGCCCGCTCCAAGGATAAGAACATCGAAAGATCCTTTATGCATGGCCATCCACCACCATCTATCCGCCTGGTGAAAAAGTGTGGCACGGGCTAATAGTACAGCGCAAGGTTGTCGGTAGCGCAGGCTTCCAGCCTGCATCGACCGCGATTACGATGCAGGCAGGATGCCTACGCTACACGGTCGTGATGACCTTGCGCTGTACTGCTAATAGCCCGTCTTGTCACCGGCTATTAGCCGATGCCACACCTGTTTTCACCCGTTGAAAACCAATACCACACATACAAATCAGATTGTTTCAACGGGCTGCGATCCGCGATCACCCGCCGCCCATAGCGCGTTGCCAGTTATCGTGCGGCGTGCGAAGGGTTGAACAACCCTTGTCCTACGGCCGCCACGGGGGGCGGCCGCTACACGACAAGGCACTCTGCTCCAGCGGTTCGATTTGCTGGGACAGGTTCATGCGGGCAAGCCGTTGCACGCGCGGTGTACCCGCCTCTTCGGCGAGAGCGAGTTTCTCAATGTCCCAAAGGTCCACGAACACTCGGCCTTTTCCCAGGCCCAGGCCGTAATCGAAAACCGCCTCGAGCGAGGCAAGCGACGGCGGTGCGAAGTGGCCTTCGCGTTCGAGGATCTCCATCACCCCGTTGCCGCTCCTTGTGGGGATGATGGCGCAGCATTCCACACCGACGTCAAACGCGAAGTCGAGCGACCGGCGACACCATTCCACACCCTCCTCTTCATCGAGAAACGGTGGACGAAGCAGGATGAACGCCCGCGCCTGCATGCCGTTTTTCGTAAGGGTTTGCACGGCGGCGGCAAAATCGTCGAGCGTCATCCGCTTGTTGAGCCGTGCGAGGACCGCCGGGTGTACCGTCTCCAACCCCATCGCCACGTGAAGATCGCCGCGGAGAAGCGCGCCGAATTCGAGGCACCGCCGGCCCACCATTTTCGGATGGCTCTCGACGACGACCGTCTCGAACGGCGCGACGAGGTCCGCGATTGCCGAATAGTCGTCTTCGGGAATTGCCGCGGGGTCGAAGAAGTTTCCGCTGTTATATAGCTTGATATGGCGGGCGGGCGGCAGCCGATCGAGCGCCCATCGGATTTGCGCCGGGATCGCGCCGGGATCGACCGTCTCATCCGTCGTGTTCTTCCACAGATCGCACATCAGACATCGAAACGGACACTCCTTGTTCGTCAGGAACAACGTGGCGACGTCGACCAGCGCCCCGTCCGCGCTCCGCTCCTTTTCGATCGTGTGGGCATAGGGGCGCGCCGAAGAGACCTCGTTCTTGGCGGGTCTGGCTTCGAGAATCCACGAATCACAAAACGCGGTGACCGGGTCACGCAAAGACGGCATCGTATATCTCGCGGTATGCCCGAGGCTCTTGCGGAAAGACCTCGTCGAACGAACCGTCGGCCAGCACGCCGCGCTGAAACCGCCGTTTTTCAAAAACGGGCATCTCCATACCCGTGACATGCCGGACGCCGCGCGAGACCACGTCGCCCTTGAGCGCGTAGAGCCGCTCCTCGTCCCATTCCGTCAGCGCAATGAACGGTATCGATTCGGCCACACGGATGACGCTCGGCGCGACGTAGGGGCTTAGCGCCTCAAACCCGACGGCGATGGTCGGTGCGTACGTGCGGGCGTATCCGCGGCTTTGTCCACCGGAATACGTCAGTGAGTGCTTGATCGCTTCGACGCCCCAGCCCTCCTGATAGAGAAGGGGGTTGTTGAGTACGCTACGGATCGTCAGTTCCGGGTTTTCTTCGATCGGATAGTCCTTCAGGTTTTCATCGCCACCGTCACCATCCAGCAGGTAGCGCCAATCCGGATACCGCTCGCGGATTCCCTTGCACAGCGCGAGCAGCATTGCAGCCGCCTGAATGTCGAGCGGTTTGTAATCCTCGACCACGCGGATTGTTTCGGCCAAATCGATGTCGGTTTTGGCGACGTCGATTGTTTCGAGGAACAGTTCGAGGTCGAGCGTCTCGAGGAACGCGCGGGCTTGCCCGACGTCCGCGCCGCGCCCGTCGACCGCCAATGTAAACGCCTTGAGCCTCGCCGGATTCATACCGAGCGATCGGATCGCGTGATACACCAACAGAAACACCGAACCGCTGTCGATCCCCCCCGAGAAACAAACGCCGATCGGGGCGTCCGCCGGCAAGCGTCGTAGCCACCTGACGATTTCGTCATAGACCGCGCCGACGTATTGCCGCCCGATCGTCTCCAAGTCGGTCGGCAGGGCATCTCGAACGGGCGTGAAGAAACGGGTGTACGTCGGGTTCGGATCCGGACAGCCGATGAGGCGAATCTCCACGAGGTGGTGGGCGGGCACCATGCGCGTGTACGACGGATGAAACTGGTCGGCGAGCCCCTCCGTGACGAGCCAATCGCGAATCCGGTCGATGCGATCGCTGACCACGAGCACCGGACCCGCAGCGCGCTTCGCGATAAAGTAACGCATGAGCCTACCAATCGTGCGCACCATGCGAACGGTCGTGCCCTCGCGCCCCACCAAGGCGAACTGCCCCTCGATCCGACCGATCTTGGATGGATCGCCCTCGGACACTATTTTGACCGCTTCGTCGACGGTCATGCCGTAAATGAGGCTGCGCGACTTGTCCGTCAGATCGACGACGCGCGAAATCGGTTGCTCTTGGTTCACGGTGCGAGCTCTCCCTTCGGGGCGATTACTAACCACTGGGCTACAGCATACCCCCGCACGATGCTCGACGCACCCCTCGCGCGGCGCTTTCCGAACCCGCAGGCGTGGTGGGTGCCCCGCAACGGGCCTGTTGCAGTCGCGATCGCCAGCAGCCTGCTGAAAAAGTAGCGGCCGCCCCCTGTGGCGGCCGTGGCATACAAGACGTGTTCGATCTTTCGCACGCTACACAATAACGGACAACGCTCTGGTGCAATGATTCATAATTGCCGACGGTTTTGCCAACCGATCCGCGACCGCAAGGG
>JADFHG010000332.1 GCA_022567365.1 Planctomycetota bacterium
ACCCAAGACGAGGAAACGGACGGTGTATACCGGTTCGGTGGAGTCACGCCCGATTCCGCCGACGAAACAACGGATGAGGACATCTCGTTCGACGACATTGCCGGGATAAGCCCGGCAGGCGACAGCGAATCCCCCGAAGCGGAATCACCCAAGGCGGACAATGCCACCGATCCCGCCGACGACGACAACAACGGCGATCGTAACAGTATCGGTGACGGCGACGACGGTAGCGGCGCTACGGATACGGACCATGGAGGCCCTACAGATCCTGAGCCGGACGAGACCAATCGGTGAGACGAGACCGATCGGTGAGACATCAATGTTGATCTCGTCAGCCGTTTCGAAAATGTAGCGGCCGCCCCCCGTGGCGGCCGTTGAGCACCCAAGAATAACAGGTCCGCGGCACCGCCGCCGGGTTCCTGAACGGGCTCTCGTATGCCGATGATCCAAGGTGACAAGCTTCCGACACTCACGTCGTCACGCCTACAACTGCGGTGGCTCGAAGAGCACGACGCGGCGGACTTGTTCGCGATATTCTCCGATCCGCAGGTCATGCGCTATTGGAGCTCGACGGCGTGGACAGAAGAGAACGCCGGAATCGACTTTAGTGAAAGTGTGCGACAAAGCTTTGTGGCCGGCTCGCTATATCAATGGGGCGTCGCCCGTCGCAACGACGATGCCATCATCGGCACCTGCACGCTGGCCGGCGTCGATGCTCAAAACCGCCGTGCCGAGATCGGCTTCGTATTACGGCGCGATCACTGGCGCAAGGGCTACATGTTCGAAGCCACATCCACGCTGCTGCGATTCGCCTTCGAGCAACTCGCGCTGCATCGCGTGGAGGCCGACGTCGATCCACGCAACGAGGCAGCGATTCGACTGCTCGAACGGTTGGGTTTCCAGCGCGAGGGTTATCTCCGCGAACGGTGGCTCGTCGGCGAGGAGATCAACGACACGGTATTCTATGGACTATTGCAACGGGAGTGGCAGGCCGCCGGGTCGGACTGATCAACGCCGGCGCGATCGGCGACGAGTCAGCATGCCAACCTCATAGGACCGCCATGCCCGAGCTTCCCGAAGTCGAAACGATCGTCAGGGAGCTTCGAACGAGGCTTACGCGGCGCCGCGTCGAATCGGCAACCGTCGAGCGCGCGGACGTCGTACACGGCGATCCACGCCCGCTTGACGCGCTCATCGCCGGGCGGTTGGTCAAGACGGTCGATCGGCGAGCGAAGCGGATCATCATTGAACTCACCCGAAATCTCCGACTGGTTTTTCATCTCGGCATGAGCGGTCGGCTCACGATTGACGACCACGACAATCCAATCGCGAAACACACGCACGTCCGGATCGGGTTTGGTCGCGAGATCGGCGAACTCCGCTTCCGAGATCCGCGCAGATTCGGCGGGGTCTGGGTGTTGACCGACGCCGGCGAGTACGTGGGCAAACGGCTCGGTCGCCTCGGACCGGAGCCGCTCGAATTAGCGGCGAAGGGCTTTCGGCGGATCCTCGCGTCGAGGCGGCAAATCAAGGCGTTGCTCTTGGATCAATCCAAGATCGCGGGACTGGGCAACATCTACACGGACGAGGCGCTGTACGCGGCCGGTGTCCATCCGATGACCCCGGCCGACGCGCTCGTCGAGCCGATCGCCGGACAACTGCTGCGCGCAATCAAACAAACGCTGCGCCGCGCCATCCGCGCCCGCGGATCGACGCTCATGGATTACCGCACGGTCGATGGTCAAACGGGTTCGTTCCAGCGGCAACATCGAGTCTATGGTCGCACGGGGCAACCCTGCCGCAAGTGCGGCGCACCGATCGAACGGATCATCGTAGCCGGGCGATCGACCTGCTTTTGCCCCCGTTGCCAGCCATTATGATCGACTGCCGATGACGGCGCGTTCACACCGCCTGTAGCCCAGCCGCCCTCGGCTGGGACCGGCTCACACCCGAGGGCGGGTGTGCTACATCGTCACCTCCCGAGCAGGTCGGGCAATTCTGCAAGCGAGCTGATCGTGTGGTCCGGCGAAGACCGTCCAACGTCGTGAATTCGCTCGTCGCGGCGGAGCCAGATTGCGGTGATTCCGGCGCTCCGCGCGCCGTTGACGTCGCTATGGACCGAGTCCCCGACGTGCATGACCCGCGAAGCATCGACGCCCAGCGCGTCGAGCGCCATTGCGAAGATGGCCGGATCGGGTTTGTAGCAACGGGCGTCCTCCGATGTAATCACGGCGGCGAAACTCAGCCCGAGCTTCTCCAACGCTGACCTTAGCGGAATCGTGTCGGCGTTGGACACGCAGCAGATCGGCAGGTCGAGGGTCTCGAAGAGATGCAGCACGTCTGCGTGCATGGGCGGATCGTGCCAATATTCGTCCAGAATGCCGACCAGCGGATGGGGATCGACGTCGAGTCCGAACTCGCTGAGCGTCTCGGCCAAACTGATGGTCTCACAATCGTGCAGCATGCGGAAATCGTCGTGATTGCTCGCGTCGATCGTCGCAAAGAACCGCTCTCCCCACATAACGGCGAATGCCGGCGCCGTCATCGGCAGTTCGAGCGTCTGGACGATGTGTTGGCACGTCGCCTCGACCGCGGCGCGATCGCCGGCCGCGATCGTGCCGTAAAAGTCGATAAACAAAGCGTCAATGCCGTCTCGCCCCACAGATTGCAAACTCCCGTCGATCGCGAACGTGCGTACACCCCTGAGCCGCATGCTTCAGCTTGCGCGATCGTTCGTACATGAACGGGCATCGCGCCAAACCCGTGGCATCGCGCGGGCTGACGGCAAGCTGGCTTTGCCAGGCCCGCGGCTCGGCGCTCCTTGTCGATCCAGCGCTGTCGCATCAAGGGTCGAACGCAGCGGAACACCTGACGCAGCGGAGCCGTCCTGCAAACCTACCGCCGCGATTCGTCCGATGATACCACCGACCCGATTGATTTTCTTCGCGGACGCCCCTACAACCTGTCCGCGTATCATCGGTTTCACATGAAGGAGGCGACCAGTGCCCATTGCTTACAACAAACGCACACATCTGTGCGGCCAACTGCGGGCCGCCCAAACGGGCGAACAGATCATCCTGGCCGGTTGGGTCAACACCAGCCGCGACCACGGCGGGATGACCTTCGTCGACGTGCGCGATCATACCGGCATCACCCAACTCCGCTTCAACCCCGAGGTCGCGCCGGAGGCGCACAAGGCCGCTCGAACGCTTCACAACGAGGACGTCATTGCCGTCACGGGTAAGGTCGCGCATCGGGGCGAGTGGGTCAACCCGAAGATTCCAACGGGCGAGATCGAGATCGAGGTCGCCGAGATCGACATCATCAATCGCTGCGAACCGCTGCCTTTTCAGGTCAACGACCCCGGCGATACATCCGAGGACATGCGCCTCCGATACCGCTTTCTCGACTTTCGCCGCCCCGAGATCCAGCGGATCTTCAGGATGCGCCACGCCATCGCCAAGGCCGTCCGCGATTACATGGACGACAACAACTTCGTCGAAGTGGAAACGCCCTTCCTGACGAAATCGACCCCGGAGGGCGCACGCGACTACCTCGTCCCCTCCCGCGTCCGCCCCGGTACGTTCTACGCCCTGCCCCAATCGCCGCAGATTTTCAAACAGCTCTGCATGATCGGCGGGTTCGATCGATATGCGCAAATCGTGCGATGCTTCCGCGACGAAGACCTTCGCGCCGACCGCCAGCCGGAGTTCACGCAGGTCGATCTCGAGATGGCATTTGTCGAGTCGGGCGACGTGATGGCGGCGGTTGAAGGTTGCGTGGGGAAGATGTTCAAAGCCGCCCTCGACATCGACATTGACACGCCCTTCCCATGCATCACGTACGAGGAGGCCATGGACCGTTTCGGTTGCGACGCCCCGGACACGCGATTCGGTCTGGAACTCACCGACGTCACCGACATCATGAAGGAGACCGACTTCAAGGTATTCCGTGAGGCGATCGAGAACGGCGGACTCGTACGGTGCATCGTCGCCTCGGGCGGCGAGAAGCTCACGCGCAAAGTGACTGATGGGCTGACCGAAGAGATTCGCGGCATCGGCGGGACCGGGCTACCGCTGGTCAAGGTCAGCGAGGACAACGGCAGTCTGAAGTTTTCCACCGGGGTGGCGAAGTTTCTGCATCCGGTGTGCGACCGGCTTTGTTCGGCGGTCGGCGCGAAGGCGGGCGATACGATTTTCCTCATGCCCGGCAGTCGCGACGAGGTCGGCAAATACTTGCATTACGTCCGCACGCGGCTCGCGCGAATTCTCGACCTGATCCCGGACGACCAATGGAACCTGCTTTGGGTTCTGGACTTTCCGCTCGTCGTCTGGGACGAAGAGGAAAAGCGCTGGTTCAGCACGCACCACCCGTTCACCGCGCCGCGCGACGAGGATATTCCGCTGATGGATACGGATCCGGGCAAGGTTCGCAGCAAGGCCTACGACCTCGTGCTCAACGGCACGGAGATGGCCGGCGGCAGCATCCGTATCCACAACAAGGACGTGCAGAACAAGGTGTTCTCGCTGCTCGGGATCAGCGAGGAGGAGGCGCATGCCAAGTTCGAGTTTCTCTTGGACGCCCTGCGCTTCGGCGCGCCGCCCCACGGCGGAATCGCCTTCGGCCTCGATCGGTGGGTCATGCTGATGAGCAAGTCGGCCAGCCTGCGCGACGTCATCGCGTTTCCAAAGACACAGCGCGCCGTCTGCCCCCTGACCAACGCCCCGACCGAGGTCTCGCAGCCGCAGCTCGACGACCTGTTTCTAAAGCTGAACCTTCCGCCGGCGAAATAGCACTAAAGGACGGGAAC
>JADFHG010000333.1 GCA_022567365.1 Planctomycetota bacterium
CGGTTCGATACCGTCCGACTTCACGGCCCGAGCATTGGCCCTGCCGGGTGGACATCCTTGAGTTGTATTGGTATCAAGTCCTCGCGCGCGCTATTGGGACCGGCAGGCCGGCTCATCGGGGACCAAGCCTCACCGGGTGTCTGTGCTCGGCGGGAGCCTCGCGCTCCCGGTCGCATGGACGCCTAATGCGGCATCCACTCCCGAACATACCCGCCTACCCGTGAGCACTGCCCATCACCGACCTTGCACCACCGCTATCTCAACGACGCATGGCATGCGCGCTGTGGCGGCCGTGTCCGAGTTCGGCGTCCAACATCGCGCTGAGCAGGCCGCCGATCTTCGGTACCCCGCGCACGCCCGCCGAAATATTCAGCGCGCTTTCGCCGTAGTCCACGACGATTGATACCGTCGTCTTGGAAAGCGCCTCGATAAGCGGGGCGGCCTTCTCCAGGTCGCGCGGGGGCATGAATCGTTTGGCGATCTCCGCGCAGCGCCCGATGTGTCCGAAAAACGCCTTCGTGCTGCCTGACGCCAACGCCCGCGCGTGGCCCGCGAGTTCCTTGTCGTCGAGGATGGAACGTCCGCTCTTCTTGGCGGCGATCGAACGTACGACGGCCGATCGGCTCGGCGAGATCAGGATCTCGTTGCCCAGGGATGCGAAGTGCAGCGTCACGCCGTGCTCCATCACGTATGTCGCCACGTCGACCCCGCCGATGCGCTCCGTGCCGCCGGCCATGCTCTTGCCGCCGTTTGCCAGATGGGCGATCCCGAGGACCTGCGTCCACAGCGCTTCCGACTTCGACGGGTCGTTCACCGTGAAGACCAACGCCACGTCGGGAATGGGCATCCCACCGGTGTCGTCAGTGCCATCCGGTGGCAGCACGTATATAGCCATTCCGACGATATTCGCGAAGAACTCTCGGCCGAAGTCGAGCGCCGTAATCATCGCAGCCTCTTCCGGTGTGCTCGCTTTGCCGCCCGCATACCGCGAAGACGACTCGTTGAGCGCGCACACCGCGAACGCGGCCACGCCTTCCGGGATCGCCCTTAGCGTGGCCTCGTCGATCCGGGGTGTCCGGAAGAAATTGTATGCGAGGCTCCGGTGGCCCTCGTCGAGGCTGAGCTTGACGTTCAGCGATATGCCTTCATCGGAGACGCCGATTCGCGCGCTGAGCGATCGAATGCTGTCCAGATCGACAATCGCCTGCGCGATGGCGAGTTCATGCGCGTCGCCCGCCGCCGCGGCCACACCCTTGACGAGCGGAAGCACGGCCTTCGCATTGATCGCCAGGAAAAGGAGGGCGTCCTCTCGATCTGCGATCGCATCGGCCCAGACCTCGCTCGTGGCAATCGAGTCGTTCTTCTTACCGCCGAGGCGGTCGATAACGTCGGCGATGAGCCTCTTCTGCGTAGCGACGATGACCATGCGCGAAGTGAGCGTGACGTAGACCTGGCCCTCGATCGAATACGTTGCGTATCCGCCGATCGGATCCACGCTGACCCCGCCGATCGGCAAGCCCGTCTCGATCAAACCGCGAAAGACGGCAACCTCTCCGGGATGGAAGACGGCGACCCCGTGCGGCTGCTGCTTCACCGCGTCGAATCCGGTCACTGCGACGGCTACGCCCCTGATGCCGAGAACGGCCTCGACCAGTTCGCGGCTGATCGCGATCTTTCGCGCGCCGACCTCGACCGGGTCCGCATCGTCGGCCAACAGCCCCAACTGCCCGAGCAACCGCACGAGCTGCCCGCCGGGGCGGTTCAGTTCCACATACGCCAGCGCGTGCGGCGGCATCAGCGCGGCCAGGTCCGCCGACTTGATTTCCTCGCGACAAGCGGCGAGGTGTACCTTCGCGTCGGCCCGCACCTCCGCCCCGGCCCGGCGATCGTTGACGACCTCGGCGTACAACTCCGCTGCCGCCGCGTGGTCCCGCTCGGCCGTTTCCAGGTAGTAGGCCCGATAAAAGTTGTCCGACCCGCCTTCCGTCTTCTCTGCTCCAAGCGCCGCAGCGGAACCGAGCGCATGAACAACAATTCCGGCTACCAATCCGATGACGAACATTTTCGCATTCAGCATTATCGGTCTCCTTCGATCGGACGCACCGCGCACGCACCGCCCAAGCGGCACGCCCACGTTTCGCCTCGCGGGCACGGTCAAACCCATGGGAGCGCATCGCCCCTCGACAAAAGGCATTCGTACGCGGGCGGGTAATATTTTGTAAGGAATGCCCCGGCGAGGAGGTTTTCCCCGGGAGGGCGGCAGGTGGCATGCCCAGGCGAAGCGCGAGCATGTTTGGCGGGTGGCCCGCCTCGTTTCGAGGTGGGGAAAACCATGATTCACGCGTCGGCGGCGGACCCTGTCGCATCATCCGATACCCACCTACAGAGATGGTGGGGCACCCGCGATGCGGGTTAACGGTTCAGCGCAGTTTCCCTACTATTGTCTCGGTTGCAAACAGACCGGTGTTTCACGGCCGCCGCGGGGGCGGTCGCTATCTTTTCAACAGGCTGTTAGCGGCCGGGCGATGGTTGGATGCGCGACCGAATAGGGCATAGGCAATGGCGATCAGCGCGATGGAGAGGCTCATGATGATCGTGCGGGTTTGGTCGTTGCAAAAGAGTGCGTCATAATCCCATTGCGGCAGGCGCGAGACCAGCGATGCGGCGAACCGTGGTGGCGCTAGGGGTTCCGGCGCGAAGCGCGGTTCGTCGGACTGATGCTCAGGGCTTGCCCTCAGCCACTCGACCACGGACGGATTGGCTGCTTCCTCGCCATATACCGCGACGGGCACGAAGCGCTCACCGCTTTCTCGATAGCCCAGGTCTCGCCGGGCCAAACGGGCGATGACGGCCGGGTCCGTCCGGATCGCCTCGAGCGCCCGCCGCTCGGCCTCGACGACTTCGCGAAACCGCCGGACCCGCTCCGCCTCGATCTTATGCGACGCATCGACCAACTCCAGCTTGCGCCACTCGGGCAGGATGATGCACGGCACGAATGCGGCAAGGGCCATGGTCACGAGAAGCCAATAGACGATTGCCCCGCCGAAACCCGGTTCGGTCGTTTGGTCGCGCGCGACGGTAGCGATAGGGGTAGCGATAGGGGTAGCGGTAGGTGTAGGGGCAGCGTCGTTGTCATTCGACAGATGATGCGTCGGCGGGCGGACGCGCAAGATCGCGGGGCCACCGTCGCCCGGTGTGTTCGCCGCGCGTGTTCGGCGCCGATGTTGGCCGTGCTTTCGCTTCGCCATGGGCTACCTGTTCCAAAACCGCGAGCCGTAGACGGCTCCGTCGCCAAGATCGTCTTCGATGCGAAGGAGGCGGTTGTATTTGGCCACGCGGTCGCTTCGGCAGAGGCTGCCGGTTTTGATCTGTCCGGCGCCCGTCGCGACGGCGATATCCGCGATGGTCGTGTCCTCGGTTTCGCCGCTTCGGTGGCTGATGACGGCCGACCAGCCGTTACGCATGGCGAGGTCGATCGCGTTGAACGTTTCCGTCAACGTGCCGATCTGGTTGACCTTGATGAGTATGGAATTGGCCGCGCCCATTTCGATGCCGCGCGCGAGGCGTTCGGTGTTGGTGACGAAAATATCATCGCCGACGATTTGGACCTTGTCGCCCAATCGACTGTTCAGTTTCTTCCATCCGTCCCAATCGTCTTCGGCCAAGCCGTCTTCGAGGCTGCGGATCGGATACTTCTCGCACCAGCCCGCCCAGAAGTCGATCAACTCGTCCGTCGAAACGCTCTTGTCCGGGGCCGATTTGAAAAACGTGTAGCGACCGGTCTTCTTGTCGAACATCTCCGAAGTGGCCGGATCGATCGCGATGAAGATGTCTTCGCCGAGCTTGTATCCGGCCGCGGTGACGGCCTCGGCGATGACCTCCAACGCCTCGTCGTTGCTCTTCAGGTTGGGCGCGAAACCGCCCTCGTCGCCGACGTTCGTGCTGTATCCCCGATTGGCGAGCACCTTGCGGAGGGCATGGAAGCACTCGGCGCCCATGCGCAGCCCCTCGCGAAACGACTCCGCCCCCCACGGTTGGATCATGAACTCCTGAAAATCGACCGTGTTGTCGCCGTGGCGTCCGCCGTTGAGGATGTTCATCATCGGCACGGGCAAGACCCTAGCCCCTGCGCCGCCGAGGTAGCGGTAGAGCGGCAGCCCGCACGATTCGGCGGCGGCCTTCGCCGTCGCCAAGGAGACGGCGAGGATCGCGTTCGCGCCGAGCCGCCCCTTGTTATCCGTGCCATCGAGGTCGATCATCGTCTGATCGACGTCTTCCTGGTCGATCGCGTCGAGACCGATGACCGCGGCGGCGATCTCGTCGTCCACGTTCCGGACGGCCTGAAGCACGCCCTTACCGCCGTAGCGATTCTTGTCCCCGTCGCGCAGCTCCACGGCTTCGTGCTCGCCGGTGGAGGCGCCGGACGGAACGGCCGCCTCGCCGTAGCTCTCGTCTTCAAGCACGACGGTGGCGGCAATGGTCGGGTTCCCGCGCGAGTCGAGAATCTCCCGCGCTTCGACGTGTACGATTGTGGTGGACATAAGCTCGCCTCATGGTTCGCGCGTGCCCCACGAGGAGTACGCGCATTGTCCTACGATTGATATCGGCTCCACCGCCGCGATTGCTCCACCGCGCGAGGAAGCCTGTTCAATTCATGAAGACGCCATTATCAGGCAGGTGGCGCCGGGTGCAACGGTGGGCGGACGGGGGAATGCGCGACACAATCGGCGGGGATTTTTCCGAGCCCCAAGCGTCAGCGCGGGGTCTTTGCCGACACTGGCCAGCCAGCTTGCGGGGCCACGAGCA
>JADFHG010000334.1 GCA_022567365.1 Planctomycetota bacterium
GGGGCCTTTTCGGGGGCGGCAGTGCCCGCGGAAGCGGTCGCGGTCTGCTTGGTCGCCGGTTTGGACTCGGTGGCGGCGCCGTTGTCGAACGAGACGATGACATCGCCCACGCTTACCGTTTGTCCCTCCGAGACGTGCACCGTCGTCGCGACGCCGGCGAACGGCGATGGGATCTCGACGGCGGCCTTGTCCGTCTCGACCTCCATGAGGCTCTGGTCCTCGGCGATGGTGTCTCCCTGCTTGATCAGCAGGCGGACGACCTGCGCCTCGACGATCCCCTCGCCGAGATCGGGCAATAGGAAATCCTTGGGCATTGCACTGCTCCGGAATGTCGAACGTCAAGCCGATGGTGGCAAGACGGGTATCGAGTCTTGGAGACCTCAGGTTTCCTGAACGGCGAACACAAGCCCGCGCGTTCGTCAACGCCCGCCTGATCGCACGGGGATCAGCCTGCGGAACGGGAGTGAACGCTCACCCCACGGTCTCTCAATCGAATCCTCAAAACGCCAGCACCTCCCGCGTCGCATGTGCGATTCGATCCGCACCGGGCAGAAACGCCTGCTCGCGCGCGAAGTACGGGAAGTGTACGTCATAACCGGTGACGCGGCGAATCGGGGCCTCGAGATGCATCAACGATTTCTCCACGATTCGGGCGACGATTTCGGCACCGATACCGCAGCGCCTCGGCGCCTCGTGAATCACGACCGCGCGCCCGGTCTTGGCGACCGAGTTGGTAATCGTCTCGGTGTCCAGCGGGGCAACCGACAGCAGATCGATTACCTCCACCGACGCGCCGTCGATATCCACCAAATCGTCCGCCGCTTCCAACGTCGCGCGCATAATCGCCCCGTAGGCGATCAACGTAACGTCAGTCCCCTCGCGCACGACCTGGGCCTTTCCGATCGGCAAGTACTCCGGTTCCTCGGGCACTTCCTCCTTGAACGCGCGATAGACCGCCTTCGGTTCGAAGAAGATGACCGGGTCGGGAACCCGAATGGACTCGAGCAGGAGGGCCCGCGCGTTGCGTGGTCCCGACGGGATAACCATGTGCAAACCGGGCGTGTGCGCGTAGATCGTCTCGCGGCTTTCACTGTGGTGCTCGACCGCGCGGATTCCGCCGCCGTACGGCATGCGGATGACCACGTCCGCGGCGAACCGGCCTCGCGTGCGATTGCGGAAGCGCGACAGGTGCTGCTCGATCTGGTGAAACGCCTGGTAGGCGAATCCGGAGAACTGCATCTCCGCCACGGGCTTCAGCCCCCATATCGCCATACCGATCGCCCCGCCGACGATCGCCCCTTCCGCGAGGGGCGTATCAATGACCCGCTTATTGCCGTATCGCTTTAGCAGGTCGGCGGTCACGCGGAACACACCCTCGTCCACACCGATGTCCTGCCCGATTAGGACGACGTTGTCGTCCATGCGCAGCGCATCGTCCATGGCCAGGTTGAGGGCGGAGACCATGTTCATCAGTGCCATAGTTTGTCCCTGTCATCGATGCCGAGCACCGTGATCGCCGCATCTCACCAAGTTCTCACGAAGGATCGCGATGCGTGCGCGTCGAGTCCGTAATCGAGATCCTTTTCCACGCGACGCACTTGCGATCCGCACGCCGATCCCCGCCGAGCTTTGTCTACTTGATTGAGAGAAGCTCGATTTTGAATACCAGGGTCGAGTTGGGCGAAATATACCGTCCCTTTTGTCGACCTCCATACGCGAGCTCAGGCGGGATCACGAGCACCCGTGTGCCGCCGACCTTCATCGTGGCCACGCCCTCCAGCCAGCCCTTGATCACCCCGCCCTTGAGGCTGAACGGGTACGGCTTGCCGCGATCGACCGAGCTGTCGAATTTCTGGCCGTTGGTGAGCCATCCGGTGTAGTGAACCTCGACGCGATCCGTGGGTTGCGGCTGCGGGCCGGTGCCCACTACGAGATCGTGGCAGATTAGCCCGGAGTCCGTCGCCGTCCCGTTCGTTTCGGCGTCGGTGAGCATCTTCTCGAATTCTTCCTTTGCCTTCGCGGCTGCGGCCTCGGCTTTCGCCCGCTCCTCGGCGCCGACTTCCCATGCCTTGTCGATGTCAGCCTGCACCGTAGCGGCCAGGGCTATCATCGCGGGAACCTTGCCCTTGATCTCGGCCAACTTGGCTTCAGTCGCGGCCGTTGGCTTGGCGGGGAAGTTTTTTTCGTCGAGGGTCTTGTTCCAACTTTCGAGCTGTGTGGCGTGGGCCGCGAACAGCGCCGTGGTATCGCCCTCGATGAGGACGAAGTTCATCACGTCGCCCTTGCTGATCGCATCGACGACGTCCTGACTCTCGAGCACCTTGCCGAACACCGTGTGTTTACCGTCTAAATGCGGCGTCGCTTTGTGGGTGATGAAGAACTGGCTTCCGTTCGTGGCGACGCCGGAATTGGCCATCGAGAGAATGCCGCCCGAGTCGTGGGTCAGCTTCGGAGTGGTCTCGTCCTTGAACTTGTAGCCGGGACCGCCCCCTCCGGTCCCCATTGGGTCGCCCCCCTGGATCATGAAGTTTGCACGGACGCGGTGAAACTTGAGCCCGTCGTAATAACCCCGCTTGGCGAGATTGACGAAATTGAGCACGGTCAGCGGTGTGTCCTCGGCGTGGAGCTTGATCCACATGTCGCCCTTGTCCGTCGAGATGATGGCCAGGACCTGGCCGGAGCCCGTCTTTTCGTTGCCGTCTCCCGCAGCGGTCGTCGCCGAACCGAGCGCGATCGCCCAGGCGGCCAGAAGTCCGCAGCACGTTGTCTTCGTCGATTGTGACATGATTCTTCCTTTCGCTTCTTTGGAAACCCGATCCAATGCGGGCAAGAGTTACCGCGCCGCCGCCGACCACGGGCGCGGCGGGCGGCAGCCGCTCGTACGATACCGGAGTGCCGCATTCTCGGCAAGCACCGCAGGTGGCACGGTGGGCGTCGGGCGTATTGCCCGTCTCAATTCGCTGAACTAACATCTCGCTCACGTTCAGGCGCGGTTTTTCCCCTTCTTGGGCTGCCTCGCCGTGGTTGTCGCACACGATGGAGATCGGACACCGGGCCGCATGCATAGGCCATTGACCAGGAGCGGAATTATGAAGACGGCAATTTCTATTTCAGTGGGCGTTTTGCTGATCGGCACCTGGGTCGCGGTAGCGGCGGCGCCAAGGCCCGGCGGGGAACGTGTTGCGGCGGTTGCGGCTGTACGGTCGGCGGGACTTGCGCCAATCGGCGTGGAGGAGCCCAAATACACCTACGTCGGGTCCAAGAAGTGCAAGATGTGTCATACCGACGAACACAAGAGCTGGGCCAAGACGAAGATGGGCCAGGCCTTCGCAGTGCTTCAGCCGGATCACTCGAAAGAGGCGAAGGAGCGGTTCAAGCTGGACCCGGCGAAGGACTATTCGCGGGATTCCGCCTGTCTGAAGTGTCATACGACCGCATTCGGCGAGGCGGGGGGCTACTTCATTCCCGATCCCGAAGACAAGAAATCGGCGCGGGCGGCGAAGAAGCTCGAACACGTCGGCTGCGAGTCGTGCCACGGTCCCGGCAGCGAGTACATCAAGGTCTTCATGGACATCCTGATGTCGAAGCGGAAGTACAAGGTCGAGGAGTTGTACGCCGTCGGGCTGGAGAAGATCACCGAGGCGACGTGCGCGGCCTGCCACAACGAAGAGAGCATGAAGATCCACCCGGGCGAGGCGTTCGACTACGAAAAACGCAAAGCCGAAGGGATCCACGACCATCAGCCAATGAAGCAACGGGAGGGGTAGCGGGCTGTTGACAGAGTAGCGCCCGCCTCCCGTGGCGGCCGTGGAACGCACACAACATCGTGGCTCAACAATACGGCCGCGGGGTTCTTCAACCGGCCGCTTGCCGGCGGAGCCAAGATTATTCCAGGGATTGAAGCCGTTCGGCGAACGGACCGAACCCGCGAGGGCAGCGCTCCCGCAGTACGTGGATCTTCGCGATCCGGCACACTGAGCGATATAGTTCCGCCGGTGACATGGACACTTCGCTTCCCTCCAGGAGACGCTTGCAGTCCTCCTTCGGGTTCTTGAGTTTTTCCGGATTGGGCTGTCGCTCGATCTTTCTTTCCAGTGCTTCGGAAAGTGCGGTCTCGTCGGCCAGAATCCAAGCGTCGAACATTCGGATTGCGACACCCAGCGCGCGACGACTCACTCCCAACTTGCTCTGCTGCGCCTCGGCAATCTCCTTGTCCCGTTCCGGGTGTCCATCCTGATCGATGAGCAGGACGAGCGCGTCGTAATCGCGGTCCTCAGCCGTTAGCAGCCACCGCACGGCCTTCTTGAAGTATCCTTGTCCCTTGCCGTGATGGGCGTGGATTTCGTTGCAACTTACGAAATCCGTGGTGCAAACGGGGTCGGTTGGGACGATTCGCTTGACGAGCGCCTCAAGCGCTCCGTCGAGTTCGTGCTTTCCCTCCGCAACCAGGAGCACCCTCACGGCTTGGATTCCTCGCCTTCCTTGCTCGTCTTTGCGAGGGCCTCGTCACCTTCGGCCGTCCAGATTTCGCCGAGCGTGAAGACGTCTATTTGTTCGCGAACCGCAGCGCTCTCGGACAGTCGCGTGACCGTCACGGCCCCGTCGTCGCCCATCTGGCAGAGGCTCACCTCTTCGGGTTTGAACATATCGACGACGTAGGGGGAATGAGTGGTCATGACGACCTGCGTGTGCTCTTGCTAACCAATAAGGTCTCGCAGGATCTTGAGTACGTCCTGAAGACGCTTCGAATGGATGCCGTTTTCGGGCTCTTCGATGAGGAGGACCCTCGGGGGCTTCGGTAGT
>JADFHG010000335.1 GCA_022567365.1 Planctomycetota bacterium
CGACCCCTACACGACGGAACCATTCAACTTTCTCTACCGCAATCTCGGCGATCTCCAGTTCGTCGAGGAGACCGAGCTCATGGGCCTGCGCGAGCCGATCACCCAGGTCGAGAGCTGGACGCCCGTCTTCTTCGACGTCGACGGTGACGGCCATCAGGATCTCTTCACCGCGGTCGATTTCGACATCAACTACCTGTTTCTCTACGACCCCGACGCACCGGGCGGCGCGCGGTTCGTCGATAGGACGATCGAGCTCAACGTACTGCATGACGGGGAGTCGCCGCAGGGCAACGACATGGGGACGACCGTCGGCGACTGCGACGGTGACGGCAACCTCGATATCTTCACGACCAACCTCACCCTGGCGCCGCCCAACGAACTCGCTCGGACCAACGCCTTGTTCATGAACCATTATCCCGATCCGTTCACCGACGAAGCACGCGATCGCGGCGCTTGGCAGTCCTATTGGGGATGGGGAACGGCGTTTTTCGACGTGGATCTCGACGGCGATCTGGACCTCGGATCCGTAGGCGGCCGGGACGCCGGACCGGGCGGAAGCTACTGGGCGGACAAGCCGTCGCAATTGTTCATCAACGACGGGACGTGTCACTTCGTGGACGTCGCGGCCGCCGCCGGGGCCGATCACCACGGCAACTCGAGGGCGTATATCCCCTTTGATTACGATCGCGACGGAGACGACGACCTGCTTATCGTCAACGTCGATCAGCCCGCCGTGCTCTTGGAGAACGTCACGTCGACGGGCAACCACTACCTCGCGCTCAGACTCACGGGCACGGCCCGGACCCGCGACGCGATCGGGGCGAAGGTCCGGCTGACGGCAGGTGGCAAAACCCAGGTACGCGAGATCATGGCCGGGACGAGCTTCTATTCGAGCCTGCCATGGGAGCAGCGTTTCGGTCTCGCGGAAAGGCCCATCGTCGATGAAATCGTCATCGACTGGCCCGGGGGCGCTCAAACCATCGTCGCACTGCTGCCGGTGGACCGCGTCGTCGAAATCGTCGAGGGCGTCGCCCCGGCGGTGCCCGCGTTCATCGGTTTGGAAATCTCAGGCCCGTCGTCGGTCGCGGAGAATACAACGGTTTCCTACATCGCCACCGCGACGTTCGACGACGGAACCGCTGCGGATTTGACGACATTTGTCGCATGGACCGTTGATCTTCCGGACGTGGCGGTGATCAGCAGCGTCGGCGTACTGACGGCGATGGAGGTCGTCGGTGATTCGCAGGTCACCGTGACGGCGGCCTATGCGTCGTTTTCCGATTCGATCGTCGTCACCGTACAGGACACGGTCGGGCCGCCGGCGCCGGACGTCATCGATCCGTCGATCACGATTCTCACGCCTACCACGCAGCCGGACTATGAGACGGATTCCCCCACGATTACGCTTGCCGGAACGGCCGAGGATGATACCGGCGTCGTCGCGGTATCCTGGCGCAGGGACGGTGCCGACAACCCATGCGACGGGACAAGCGAATGGTCCTGTGGGCCGATCTCCCTCGTCGAGGGTGACACGATCGTGACGGTCACGGCCAAGGATGATGCCGGCAATACTGCCGAAGCGGTGCTGACCGTGACTCTTGCACCGCCCGCGGAAGCGCCCGTCCTGACCGTGTCCCCGATGTCGCTTGATTTCGGTGAGACGAAGGAAACCGACGTGCTTGCGATCGGCAACGCCGGCGGGGGCGAGCTGAGTTACACCGTCACCTGCAGCGAGGAATGGCTGACGGTCGATCCGGAATCGGGCACGGTCGGCGGCGGTGATGGTTCAATCGAACACCTGCTTACCGTCGAACGGTCCGGATTCTCACCGGGAACGGCCATGTCGGCCGAAGTGACGATTACGGATACGGAGGGCACGGTGGAATCAGTGGTCGTCGGCGTGACCGCGTCGGCCGCGCCCGCGGAACCCGAGATACCCATGATCGCGATAATCGCGACGTCCCGGGACACGATCGATCTGGGTGACTCGCAGGATTCGGCCGATCTGCTCGTCTGGAACGCGGGCGACGGTGTGCTCGAGTATGCGCTTGCCGTCGATGCGGATTGGGTTGAGGTCGATCCGGGTTCGGGATCGTCAACGGACGAGACCGACGCGCGTACCCATACGATCACGATCTCGCGCGGCGATTTTGCCGCCGGCGAGGAGCGATCCGCGGCGTTGACCATCACGAATACTCATGATTCGGGTGATGCCGTCGTCGTAACCATTCGTGCGGCAAATCCGGCCGACCCCCAGCCGACCATCGATGACGACCCGGGCGACGATCCACCGGATTCCATCGACGAACCCGTTGTCGATCCGCCGGCCGACGACGTGGTGCCGGATGATGACACCAACGATCCGGCCGATGTCGGCGGCAGCAACGGCGGTTCTCGCGGGGGGTGTGGGGTCTTCGGTCTAATCACGCTCGCGTGGACGATCGCCGGGCTCGGCGTGATCCGCCGACGCTTCGTGATCGATCGCTGATCGTAGCCCAACGCGGAGTGCCTTTCCAACAAGGTTGAGGCGCCGCCGGAGGTTCCGAAAATCACCGTCGATCCGACCGGCACGCGATCCTTCACACCAGACCTCGAGGTTAGCAGCCCGCTGAGAAACGTGCCGCACGGGCCTGGCAACGCTGGCTTGCCGGTCGGCCTCGGGGCAAACCGGTCTCCCCCGCCAAATCGCCGCCCCGCATCCGCCGATGAAACCTTGAGGGGACGGCGGCTGCGGCGCAAGCCGTTCGCGCGGGCTGAGCGGCATGGCACCATCGGGATTGCGCGCAGCCTGTTCGCCGATAATGCGATCCAACGGAGCCCTCGCAAGCCGAGCTGGGGTCCATGGAGAAGATCCGCTTGAGCGATGCCAATCAACCCGGGCCATGGGAACGCCGGCTCGACCGAACCCTGAAGGTATCGTCGGCGACCGCCGTCGATGGCCATTCCTCAGACAGATCCGAAGTTCAACGTCCCATATCCCCCGGCGGATCCGATCGAGGCGTAGTCGCCGAGGCGAAGGACCAGGAGCGCTCCCTTAGCGTCGACGAGCTTCGACACGAGTTCGTCCGATCGATCAAAGCGGGGATGACCCTCGCCGACGATATCTACGACGGCGACGTGCTGCTCTTGGCCGGCGGGTCGCGGATTGATCGGCGGTTTCTCGAACTCCTCCGCCAGCGCAACATCAAACGGGTACGTCTCCGCCCACCCAAACACGCGCAACCTACGCCGAGCGAGGAGGCCCCGCCGCAACCGCTGGATCCGTCGTCGCTTCACACGAATGCGAGCCGCGTTCTCGATGAACGCTCGGCCGGCGAACTTGCCCGGACATATTTGTATCACCCGGTCCGACCCTGGCGACGTCCGAGGCTCGAGGTGGACGACCTGAAGGAGCAGGCCGCAATCGCCGTGGGCAAGCACAACGCGGCGAGCACGGCCATAGGTGACGTGGCTTCGGCCTTGAAGGCCGGACGCCGAATGTCCGTGGGAGAGCTGCGCCAGTCCATGACGCAGTTTGTCGATATGGCGTCGCTGGACTTCGACCTCCTGCCACTGGTAGTCGCGATGCAGGATTCTCGGGACGAATACCTGTATACGCACAGTGTCAACACCGCGCTGATCTGCATCGGGATGGCATCTCAGCTCGGGCTGGATCGATCGGTGGTCACGATGATCGGACTCGGCGGTCTATTGCAGGACATCGGCATGCTCCGCGTCCCGGAGTCGATCCGCCTGGCGCCGCGCAAGCTCACCGAGCCCGAATGGCAGGAGATCCATCGTCATCCGTTGCATACGCTCGATATGCTTTCCAACCTGACGGGTCTATCACAGACCGTTCGCTACATGGCCTACCACGCGCACGAGAGGATCAACGGCAGCGGCTACCCACGAGGTCGTAGTGACAACCAGGTGCACGAGTTCGCCAAGATCGCGTCGCTGGCGGACGCCTACACCGCCATGACCTCCGATCGACCGCATCGACCCGCGCTCACGCCCTATCTGGCCGTCAAGACGATCCTGGCGGACGGCGCAAGCAATCGCTATGACCGCACGCTGGTACGGGCGCTGCTCGACACGGTATCATTGTTTCCGATCGGCAGCCGCGTCGAACTCGACGACGGCACGACGGCCCGCGTCCTTCGCGTCAGCCCGGGCATGCACACGAAGCCCACCGTCGAAGCACTGACACCGGACGGCACGAGCAGCGGGCAGATCATCGACCTCTCCCAGGAGGGCGCACCGGCCGTGGTCAAGGCGCTTTGACGTGTCCCGAAGCGCGCGATTGAGCGGGTGCCGATCATACGGGGAACTTGCCCTTAGCCTACGGCCCATTTCCATCGGTTTCTTGTAATTCCTTGGGATCGTGTGCGGGGGGTACGGCGCGCGAGGGGTCATCTCATGGGAATCGCAAGCCACTTGCATGCCTGCGCGTTTCGCGCTATAAGGCTTTGGTAGTATTGGAGTTGCGGAGTACTTCCCGGAGGTGTAGACGCTGATTCTGAATCGGCGGATCCGGGACTCGAGTCCCCGGTGGTGCGCGTCGGGTCGAGCCGCTCGGATTCTCTTGAACAATGATCGACCCGACCCTCATAGCTCAATCGGCCAACGGGCTTTGGGATACCATTCGACGCTTCTGCGCTGAAGCAGAGTTTCAGAAGACGATCATCGCGGGGCTCGTGCTCGCATTCTTGATTTGGCTCGCCCGGAGGATTGCAAAGGCTCCGTATTGGATCTGGGGTCTCACGCAACGTGGCCGTGGACCCGTCGATGAGGCGCTCCGCGCCTACC
>JADFHG010000336.1 GCA_022567365.1 Planctomycetota bacterium
TCTCTCCACGCCTCGCGCCCGCGCTCTCCCCACTTGCACAGCCCGGGATACATGAGCATGGTGAGGCCTTCCTTGCGGGCGTGGTGACACGCGGGCATCACCGCCCACGCATCGGCCTTCGCGTCCATGTAATAGAAGTACCACAGGCGATCTTGTGGGACCGTCTGCTCCATCAGATCGACGTACGAAGCCTTGTTCTGATCACCCAGGTACGATGGCCGTCCCGTGCGCATCCCCGTCATGAAGATCGAGTCACGTAGATCCCACGCCCGCACCATTGCTTGCTGCTGCGACGCCGGTCGAGAAGCGTTGGTCACGGAAGGCAGATACCAAACGAAGCGAACGGGCGAATCATCGAGTTGGCGCACGGCCGCGGCGATCCGGCCCAGATCGAATTCCTGCTTTTCCCTGTGCCACGCCGACAGCGCGGTCTCGGAGTCGACGATCACGAGATCCTCGCCCGTCATCATCGCCACCTGCTCCGCGGCGTCCCTGAGCGCGAGCCACTTCGCAGCGTCCTCGAGATCGTAGTGCCCGATCTCGGTCCCGGCAAAGAACACGCGAGCCTTGAGCCCGCCGATGAGCCGCACGCCGAGGCGCTCGCAGTACACGCGAAGGTCGTCGTAGATCAGTCCCGCCTGGGACAGGTTCGAGGTCGTCACGCAAACGCGCTTCAAGCCGTAGGCCGCGAAACCCCGGATGCCGCGCCGAATGTACTCAGCCATCGACACGTGCAACCCGCCCCACGTCACATCCGGACCACAGATGTCTCTGCCCCAGTAGTGTTGGTCGGCCTCGTTCATCTCGACCCAAGCGAGTCCATCATGTGGTACCATATGCCTTCTTCCCCCAATGTATTGAGTAATCCGTTGACGTGATAAGACGCGGTGCGCTTCGATATGCCACGAATGGCACTAATCTCATCGTACGCCAACCGCTTCTAGAAGTGCCCGCCTGGTTGCACCCGATCAAAGACCGATAGAGCGCCCCCTTGATGGCGCAGCTCATCGCGAGCATCGGGCAGGAGCTGGACCCGGGCCGATCTGCTCGCGCGATCCGACGGGCGGCGTCGGCAAGCTTGTATGCCCGTGACCGGCGCGTTACCGAGAGACACGGGCAAGCTGGTGCTTGCCCATGGCACCCGTCGAGAGGCGCTCGCACCTGAACGAAACCGGCAACGGCACCGGGGCAAGAGACGGCACGAGCGCAAGAAAACAGCAAAGGCGAGAGAGACGGCAAGGGCGCAAGAAAGCGGCACGGGCGCTCGAGTTGAACGCCCGTGCCGCGCTATTGTCATCTGTGTGTTATCGTATGACGATTTCCGCGGGCATCATCATCACGACGCCTTCCTTGTGGATCAGCTCGGCGCATCGAAGGGTATGCAGGATCGCACGGACCTTGATCGGATCGACCTTGCTCAGCGTGGACAGCACGGCCGCGAACGGCTCCGCGCCGGCGAGGGTGGGAGCGAACCGCGCGGCCAGGTGTGCATAGCCTTTGTCCTTCGTGGGGGAGAACATGTCGAAGATCGTAGGCGGCTCGGGGATGACCCGGATTTCGTAATCACCCAGATTCGCCTCCTTGGCGGCGAATTTGATGGCGTCTTGCAGACCGCCGATGCGATCGACGAGCCCGAGCTCGAGGCCTTGTTGCCCCGTGTACACCCGTCCACCGGCCATTTCGTCGATCTTCTTTGTAAGCTTCGAGCCGCGACCGGCGACGACGCGGCCCTTGAAGGTCTCGTAGATTTCGTTCATGTACTTGACGAACTTGGCCCGTTCCTTGTCGCTGAAGGTCGTGGAACTGCTGAAGATACCGGCCATCGCACCGCGCTGATTCGCAGACCAGTTGATCCCCAGTTTTTCCCAGCCGCCGGTGGTTACGAGCTTGCCGCCCAAGACGCCGATCGAACCGGTGATGGTCGTCGCGTCGGCGAAGATCGTGTCGGCGCCGCAAGCCACGTAGTATCCGCCGCTGGCGGCGACGTTGCCCATCGACACGATGAGCGGCTTCCTCTTGGCCACGCGATTTGTGGCGTCCCAGATGATTTCCGACGCCAGCGCCGAACCGCCCGGTGAATCGACGCGCAACACGACGGCTTTGACCGATTCGTCCTTCGCCGCCTTGTCGAGTGCCTTGCGGATCGGCGTGCTAAACGCGCCTTCCGCCGCTCCGAACAGGCTCTGCTCGGGCGAACCGGTTTGAATCGCACCCTCGACGTAGATGATCGCGA
This sequence comes from Planctomycetota bacterium, assembly GCA_022567365.1. Classification (GTDB taxonomy): domain Bacteria; phylum Planctomycetota; class Phycisphaerae; order UBA1845; family UBA1845; genus JADFHG01. The sequence goes on from JADFHG010000336.1 coordinate 2,234, forward strand.
CACTCGGCTCGGTGTGCTCCTTTTCTTCGTTGTTGAAGAACTGCATGATCTGTGCGAAGGCCTCGAAGAAGTTGTCAGACACCTCGAACTCATCCTTCTTGCCGTAGTTCGTGACAATGGGCGTGTCGCTACCGAAGCGGGTCTCGAGCTTGGCAATGAAATCCTGCCGCTGCTGAACGGAGTCGATGAGACCGGCCTCGAGCGCGGCCTCCGCGGAATACGGTCCGCCGTCGATCAGGTCGCGGACCTTCTGTGCGGTCATGTTGCGCCCGTCGGCGATCATGTCGACGATCGATCCGTATATTCCATCGAGCAGCCAGTCGGTCATCTCCTGCGACTCCTTGGACGGGCCGGTCTGCGTAAAGGGCTCGTGGGCGCTCTTGTAATCGCCGCAATGCTCGAAATCGGGAAACACACCGATCTTGTCGAACATCGCTCGCAGGTATGGTGATTCGCCGTATAGCCCGACCAACCAGAGGTCGCCGGTGGGCACGATGCTGATGTGCGACGCCCCCGTGGCCAGCGCATAAGTGCCCGTCGAAAGAGAATCGGCGTGTACGAAGACGTCCTTATCGACCGCGGCGAAGCTGGCGAGGGCATCTCTGATCTCGGCCAACTGCCCCGCACCGAGCTGGGCCTTTTGTAGCTCGACGACGACGGCTTTCACCGAGTTGTCCGAACGGGCCTTCTTGAGTCGCTCGAGAAGCCCTTTGAGCGAGGACGGCTGTTCCATCTGGAGGAACGGAAACCCGCCCATGTCGGACGGCGTCTCGCGCAGCGGTCCGGCAATCTTGAAATGTGCGATCTTGGCCTTCGGCGTTTTGTCTTTGTCGCCGAAGTCAAACATGCCGAACTGGGCGACGGCGGTGGCCGTGTAACTAAGCGGTAGCGCGGTCAAGACGATCAACAATAACGATGTGCGTTTCATTTTCCTGAGCCTCCGAAGTGAATTCGACGCGGGCGCTCGCCCGACGAACCTATCGTACTCCATGCATTCGGCTGACGAACCGGCTTGTTCCCGTTTCGGACAAGTCTTTACAGCCGCTGAAGTTATTCCACAAACCGACTACGTGCCACGCCTCACGGTTGAAGTCCGGCGAGAACTCGCGCGTCTTCACAGTCCAATCCTATCGCCTGGGGCGCCACCCACAAAGGCACGATCGGCCAGGGTCGATCCGACGCTACGTCGCTTCCGCCGTCCGCTCCACCGACCGGACCCAAGCGAACTGAACGAACACCGCGGCCAGCATATTGGCGCCACCGACCAATTGCATCCAAACGACCGGCTCCCAATAGTTCTTGCCGCCCGCGCGCAGGAAAAGCAGCCCATCGACCAATAGCGCTAGCGTGACCAATGCGGCCCCAAAGCTCGTGCGTCGGTGGAGCAGCAGCCACCAGATTACGGTCAGCACGATCAACTCGCGCGCTAACGGAAACGGAGCGATCCCGTAGGCGAATGCCTTGGGCAACTGGGCGAGCGCTCCCGGCTGCAGGGAAAGCCCACCGTCCGTCGCCACGACGGCCGGTCTCTTACCAGGCGCCATCGTCTCGCCCTTGTCGGTCTTGACCCAAACGTGCCCGAAGTCGGTCACGATCTCGGTCTCGTATCCGAAGTGGCGCAGGAGCGACGCCGCCACCACCGCCCGTCCGTCGCAATCCTCCTTGCCCATCGCGATCGCTTCGTCAACGGTCGGGATATAGTCAACGTTGCCCCACGTGATCCAGTCAAACTCGTAGGGGATTTTCTCGTAGACGAACTTCTCAACCGTACTAAGGGCTTCCTTGGGCGCGAGATCGCTCGTCATCTTCTCTCGAAGCTCGGCAAGCAGCGGCAAGAGCGACGCCGCGTCCGGCTCGATCAGGGCGTTGGGGTCGCGCCAGCGAGAGACGTGCCGGGCGAGCAAGCTCGGGTGTGGAAAACAGACCGCCAACACCGTAGTGGCGATGATCGCCCACTTCACCGGCAAGCGCAAGTACCATTTGAGTTTGCCGAGTCCCAGGATCTTTCGCATCGACACCGCTTGGCCTCGTCGTTTCAACGTCTCGCCATTCACGCCGAATCGCCCTCTGCAATACTGGCAGGCGCGATCCGGACCCGTGTGATCGCAACGTCAGCCTGGAAGACCCAGTTCCACGACCAACGACACAGGACCATTCAGATTCATCGACGACGGGCATGAGCCGCTATAATCATATCGGGTGCACATCGGTCAGCGCGCCTGGCGGCTATACCCGCGTACGAAGCTCGCTCGGACCCCGGTGGCTTATATGCCCGCTCAGTGGCCCTGTCAACGAGCGTGAGAGTTGGAGGAGGCCGATGATAACGCGACGCAGACGACGCAACCGGCATGACCGGGGCTTCCCCGGCGCGGTCTTTGTTGCGGAGTTTCTGCGCGTGCTCGGTGTCGTGGACCTCATCCTCACACCCGTAGGCTGCCTGGCCATTCTGTACGTCCGGACGGACGCCGGCGGGGCCGTCGATGCCTTGTTCATATCACTGCTGCTCGGCGAACTGATCGCCGGCGCGACACTGGGAGGGCTTCTGCTC
>JADFHG010000337.1 GCA_022567365.1 Planctomycetota bacterium
ATCAGTGGGATGCGTCATTGGAGAAGGCGGTTATTGACCAGTTAGTCTCAGAGGTCCAGCGTCTTGAGCAGGCCCCCGCATTCCTTCGTCCTAGTGGTCTCTTAGGGGCTGTGTTACCCCGAAGGAGCCCTGAACAGATTGAGGCTTTGTACTTGAATCCAGACATTCCTGAAGAGATCCGCAGAACTGTTGCATTGCATGCTCTGGTGGCTCTGGATCCGGAAGCGCATGCCAAGGCCACGAAAAGGGCCGCCGTAGCGACGCCCAAACACCGCGCCGCGCAATTCCGCGTATGCCGATGACTGGCACGAATCGTCCGGAACGGTGGTGCCATAGGCAGACATGTTTTCCCGCGCGTTCGGACGGCGGCCGGCGGCGTCCGGCGACAAGGACCGAACCGTGATGAGTGGGGTTCGGAGATTCGACCAAATGCCTCGGCGCGGGCCATTAGAAACTCCAGGTCATCCCGAGAAGAAGAAAGGTCCGAGTCGTGCGGTCGGAGAACGCCCGACCGGGAAAGAACGCTCCGAAGCGGGCGGTCCACGTCAGATCGACGGTGGCTTGCCAGTTGACGTAGTAGTCCATCTCCCAGCCGAGGTAGCCGGAGGCGCGGTCCGCCGTCGCGTCCGAGATCGCCCCGCCGCGGCGGTGTTTGTGGAAGAGATAGACGTCGGCGCCGAGCTGAAGTCGTTCGAGGCGCGAGCGGTCCGGCCAAGGATACAAGGAACCACCCGCCCGCCACATGTGCAGGTTCGCGTAGCGCGGGGCGAGTGCCAAGCCGGTGTCACGATATCCGAATCCGATAAAGCTCGTATCGCTCCTGTCGAAGCGATTGCCGCCGATGCTGTTGGTGGGGCTTTGTTTGCGGTTCGAGTCGCCGCTGGCGAAGAGATATTCGATGGACGCCCGCGCCCGCCGCGGTCCGGGATAGAGGTATTCGAGTTCGGCGTCGAACGCCCACGCATTGATCTCGTCGCTCCCGAGGTATCGCCCCGTGCCATAGCTGCTCCCGCTTTCGTACACGCCCTCGATCAGGTATCGCAGGTTGTTTCGCAGCTCGCCGGTCGAACCCATGCCGAAATAGAACGAGTCGTACGTGAACTTTTGAAAGAGGTGCGCGCGGCGTTCCGCGTTGTGATCCCGCTGCCACAAACCATAGACGAACGGCTCGTGGCGCTCGAAACCGCGGTGCCTGAGCTGCGCGCCGAAGAACGCCCTACGGGTTCGTGTGGCGGTGCGCGACCGGTCGAAGTCCTCCGTGCTCCCGACCGTGCGACCGATGAAACCGGTAAGTTCGACGTCACGCAGGGTTGCGACCAACTTCACGTGGTCGAGCGGCGCTGCCAGGGTCAGCCCGGTGCCGAACTGCACGAGATCGCGCCCGATCTGAAGCTGCACGTTGTAGTCAAGGTCACGATCACCATAGGCGCGCATGGCCCGCGCCAGGTCAAAGCGGTAGAACCCCCGTTCGAGGTTAGGCCCTTCGACGTCGTCATCATCGCCGTCGAAGGAATCGCCGGAGTTGAAATCGAGAAGGCTCAGGCGTCCGCGGGCGTACAACTCGTGCGCGCCGCCGTCGATGCTGAGGCGCCCCCACAGGCGAAGGTCGCTACGGCGCAGCGTACGCGAACTCTCCACTCCGTCATCGAAAAGGAAAAGGTGTGTACTGTACCAACCTCCCCAATCGAACAGCGACTTCTGCGCGAACGCCAACTCGAAGTCGAATTGCTTTCGAAGGCGTTCTTCGACCGCGCGTTGCCGCAAGACAAAGGCGTCGGGGTCGTGTTGGTCTTGCTGCGCGTGGGAAACCGTAGCCGTCAGAATCGCAAGTGGTGCGACCCATCGCAATCTGCGAATCGTATCGTGATGCGATCCGTACAAATCGGTGCCTTTCCTCTTTCGCGCGCCATCGTGGCTTGCCGACCGGCAAGCGTCAAGCATCGGTGCGCGATCGATGGTTGGGGTTTGCGTTTCGGGCACCGATGTTGTATCATCGCTCTTTGTTGCCTTATCGGCGTGGCCGAAACCGGGGGGTGGCGCGGAGCGAATCAGTCGGCGTCGAGGTTTCGCAGGTCGGGCGTTGTGGGACGCGCCGGCGGGGTTCAGTGAACGCAACCGCGGACGCGACACCAGACACAGTCTTGTACAGGGGATCCACGAATGAGCATCGGTTGCAATTACGGGGTAAATCGAGCGCGGGCCATCGCGTTGGGCGCGATCCTGGGCGGATTGACCGTTCTTCCAGCCGCGTCGAAGGCGCGGGCGAGCGGCGCGGACGATGACCGACGGCCGGCTGAAGCGTCGGTTGGAATCGCGGCCACCGACGCCGCATCTTACGCCGTCGGCGACGTGCATACCGGCGAGACGATCGGCCCCGAACATTTCGGTACAAGCTACGTCGAGTCCATGGAAGCCGCCGTCGCGCGCGACGCCGCGCGACGCGAGGCGCAGCGCGGCGAGGGCGATACCGAAGTGCAAGAGGTCCGGGGCGTCTGGGCGATACCGTCTCGGCGGGCGACGTTCTATCCGCACTCGGGCATCCACTACGTCACCAACAAATATGGTGACACGCGGATGGCAATTGGATTCGCCGGTCTGGTCGACGTCGACGGGGCATTTGTCGCCGGGCAGGCGAGCGAGGGTGTTTGGACGAGCGCCCTGCGCGTATTGGGCTTTCGCGACGGGGTTCAGGTCGCCGAGACGGAGTGGTTCGAGGACGTCGATGACCAACCCGACTGGTTCGCGATGGGCCTTAGGCGCGTCGACCGCATCGTCATCGAGGCGAAGGCGGCGATCAACGGCGCCGGTTGGTACGCGTTGGACGATCTCACGTTCACGACGTTGGCCGATGACGGTGCCGAGGGCGAGACGGTGGTTCTCGATTTCGAGGACTGCGCCTATCGGCAACAGCTTTCCGGATCGCCCTACGCGGGTCTGACCTGGGAGCTGGGTGCGGGTGTGGCCACGGGAATCGACGCCGTCCCCGCGCCGCGAACGGCGCACGTGGAGCAGGGCGAAGACGTCGCGCGCGGTGACGACGACGGAGGCGTGGCGGGTATCGTCGGCAAGGGTACGCTGCCCAATCTGGAACTCGATTTTCAGGGCGTGATCCGGGGCGACGCGGGCTCGAACAGCTTTCCGCCCGATTCGAACGGAGCGATCGGTCCGTCCCACTTCGTGGTGACCGTCAACCGAAACTTCGGCGTCTTTGATCGACAGACCGGGGCGGAACTGGTCAATATCCATTTGCAATCGTTTCTACCGAACTCGAACGGCGACCCGCGCGTCCTTTGGGACCAGTTCAGCGAGCGTTGGATCGTCATCGTTTCCGATTTCAGCTCGAAGCTGTTTCTCGCGGTGTCCATGACGGCCGACCCGATGGGGTCATGGTTCAAGACGAGCTTCGTCGTGAGCACGGGCAGCGACAGCGGTTGTTTTCCGGATTACCCGACGTTCGGTTTCGACGAATTCGGCATCTATTCGAGCTCGTTCATGGTCGGCTGCGGTTTGACCATTTTCGCAATCGACAAGGCACCTTTGATTGCCCCCATGCCGAGCCTCGGGACAATCACCGCGTTTCGGAATCTGCCGCTCGAAGGCGCGATTCAGCCCGTGGCGACGTATGGAGACGCGGGGGGTGAGTATTTCGTATCCAGACAATCGCACAACAAGCTGCGCCTGCGGCGGCTCGTCGGGCCGATGACATCGCCGAGCCTGTTCGAGCTGGGCAGCGTGACGATCCCTGTGCATTCCGGTCCACCCAACGTCCCGGCGCTCGGGAGTACGACGCCGCTCGACCACACGATCTCGCATCGCATGCTCAATGCGGTCTACCGAAACGGCTCGGTCTGGGCGACACATGACATCGGCGTCAGCGGGATGGCGGTTTGCCGGTGGTACGAGATCGACGTGGACACGATGTCCTTGAACCAGGTGGGCACGGTCACGAGTTCGTCGCTGCACTACTTCTACGGGGCGATCGCCGTCAATGCGAACAATGACGTCGTGCTCGCGTTTTCCGGTGCGAACGGGGAACAATACGCCGCGTGCTACTACACCGGGCGCCTGGCCTCCGATCCGACGGGCACGATGGCGCCGCCCGCGCTGCTCAGGGAGGGCAACGGGGCGCAGAACAACATCGACAGCTTCGGGCGCAATCGTTGGGGCGACTACAGCCTGACGACCGTCGATCCCGACGACGACCTCTCATTCTGGACAATCCAGGAGTACGCCCACGCCACGAACATCTGGGGCACGTGGGTCGGCCACATGTCCGTCACACCGGCGCTGCTCGGATTCTCTTACCCCAAGGGTCAACCGGAAATGATCGATCCCGCGGGCGACTCGCTGCTCGTGGCCATCGCCGGACAAAACGGAGGCGAACTCGATCCGGAGTCGCCGATGCTTTTCATCGACACCGGCGCGGGATTCGTGGCGACCGCGATGTCGAAAGTGGGCGACGGTGTATTCGAGGGCGTCTTTCCGGCGTCCGATTGTGGGGAGACGGTCCAGTACTACGTCAGTGCGGAGGTCGCGGGCGGTGCCCCGTCCACGGATCCGCCCGACGCCCCCGTTTCGTCGTTTGACGCCCTCTCGGCCGTGGACGTCATCGTGGCCTTCGAGGAAGACCTGGAGACGCCGGTTTCCTGGACTATCGGAGCGGCGGGGGATACCGCGACGACGGGCATCTGGGTGCGCGTGAATCCGATCGGCACGACGGCCCAACCCGAAAACGATCACACAGACGCACCGGGCACAATGTGTTTCGTCACGGGACAG
>JADFHG010000338.1 GCA_022567365.1 Planctomycetota bacterium
GCGACAGCGGGCGTCGCTTACGTAAGCAGCACGGCCTCGGACGCCTCGGTCGCCAACAAGCTCGTGGCCACCACGGTCGGTGTCGTCAGCGAGCAGGCCGAGCTGACGGATGAGTTCGGGATTTCCACGACGACAGGGAACTACAGCGGTAAGAAGATCAACATTGTCGACGGCAATCATCCGATCACATCGTCGTTTGGAACAGGCCCATTCGCGATCACATCGTCCAATCAGGCGCTTCGCACCGCGACCGGCACCGTTGACGGTATTACCCTGGCACAGCGGCAGCCCGGCAGCGACGCGACGCTGGTGGTGTTGGGTGGCGTGTCGACGTTTGGGGATCTGACCGTTCAAGGCACCACGATCGACGAAAACGACGGAAGGATCGTGGCCGGCGGCGTGACACTTGCCGAGGACGGTACGGTGTCCAGCATTACCGCCTATATGAAAGGGGCGCCGCCTAAGCTGGTCAGGGCCGCCATATACACCGATTCGGCGGGTGAACCCGGCGCGTTGATCGCGCAGAGCGGAAACGTCAGCGCAGCCGGTGGGTGGGCGTGGGTGACGTTTACACTTCCATCAACGCCACTTGTTGCCGGCAACTATTGGCTCGCCATTCACTTCGATAGCGATAGTCAGACCTGGGCCTACGGCGGGGCCGGGGCAATTCGACGCAAGACCCAGGCGTTTGCGAGTGGACCGCCGGACCCTTGGGGCGCATCGACCGACACATACGTTGGATCGCTGTCAGTCTATGCGACGTACACACCGACAGGGAGCGGCGCACCGCCGCGCGTGTTCATGCCGTGGGGCGGCGTGGGATTCAGCTTTGCCGCGCTTACCGGCGACGGCCAGACGCTCTTGGACAACGCCCTGCAATGGGCGGGCAACACCGCGGGCGGAGGCAGTAGCTTCACCTATACCGTGGACTGGCAGTGAGCGCCAGCGGGGCACGACAATGATGCGTCGGGCGACATCAAGCACACCGGAAGTGGTTGCAACCATGTTTCACATCCTGCGTGAACGTCAGTGGCCCCCGGGCCGCGGGCTTCAGCCCGCGCGGTGTCACGCATTGTCGCAAGATCCGATTGACCAGGGGCGCCGGCAGATTGCCGCCGACGCCTATTCCCGCCAAAGCGCGGGCGCAGCATCCGCGCATGGCCGCTGGCGACCGACGAGACGTGACGATCAGTTCTCATCACGGCTTCGGATGCGGCGGCGGTGGTTCGGTCGCCGCATTAGGTCGTTTACGTTGGTGGAACTGCTCATCGTGGTGATGATCATCGCGATCGCGGCCGCCATTATAATGCCCGCGCTCGGCACGACGGAGGCGACAAAGCTGATCGCCGCCGGGCGCCTCGTCGCCTCCGACGTCGAATTCGCCCAGAACGAGTCGATCGTCCATCCGGACGACCCGCGCCTAATCAAGATCGACTCGGGGGGTAACCAGTATTGGATCGCGAAGGCGTCTGACGTCGCGACCGCCATCGACTCTCCCGCGGGTCCGTCAACGATGCTGGTCACCTTCGGCGCGGGTCGGGCGCTCAAGCTTGCCGGTGTGACCGTCCAAGCCTACGACTTCGATGGCGACGACGAACTCCGATTCGACGCCTTCGGGCAACCCGATCAGACCACGACGGCCACCATCACCCTGTCGGCCGGCGGCGCGACGCTCACGATCTCGATCGCCCCGGTGAGCGGCGAGGTTACGGTGCAGTGATGTAGTCTTCAGTCATCAGTTGTCAGTAATCAGTTATCAGCCATCAGTCATCAGTCATTAGTCGGAAGAACGAACACCCTCTTGCTTCCTGACTGAAGAGAAGACAGGAAGTTCTCAGTCGTCAGTTTTCAGTTGGAGGAACGAACACCCACTTGCTTCCTCACGGATGACTGATAACTGAAAACTGAAAACTTCCCCACTGACAACTTTCCTGCCCTCTTGACCGCCAGGGCAAAGCCGCGAAGAATGAGCCAATCGTGGAGACGAACGGAGACACCCTCGCGGGCCGGTCGGAGCGACCCCTTGCAGGGGGGCGACATTCCCTTGCAGGGGGGCGACATTCCCTTGCAGGGGGACGACGTCCCCATGGCAACGGTCCCGACTGGCGCCTCGTCCCGTTCGACGTTGAATGTCCGCGCTGCGGGACCGGCCTCAATGGGCGAAGCGAGCCGCGTTGCCCCCAATGCGACCTCGAGTTTGTGTGGGACGACCTCGTACCGCTCGATCATCTCAACTGCCTGAACTGCGGCTACCACCTGCTCGGTCTCACCGAGAAGAGGTGCCCCGAGTGCGGCACGCGATTCGAGTGGGACGACGTGCTCAACGCGAATCGCCTTGCCCGCAAACCCCACTTCGAGTATCGATGGCGCGACCGACCGATCCGCTCGTTCGTCTGGACTTTCTTCGCCGCTCTTCGGCCGAGGCGTTTCTGGAGCGGTGTCGAGATGCGGGATCCGCCTCGGGTTCGTCCGTTGATCGTGATGGCGGTCCTCCTGACCGTTGCGATAGTTGTTTCTGATATCGTACTCGAACCAATCGCCGACTGGGTCTACTTCATGTCACGTGGTGCTGCTCGCGGCTTGTCGAGCTCCGGTGTCACCGGACACCTTGCGTGGATCGTGCGCCGGATCAACAGGTATGCGATCTCCACGGAGACCGTCTATTTCGTTGCGGCCCTCTTTTTCTGGGCGGCGGCGAGCCTCGGGGCGTTGTTGATATTCCAAAAATCGATGCGCAAATACAAGATCCGAACGGTGCACGTCGTGCGTATCTGGGCGTGCTCGGTCTTTCCCTCCCCGGCGCTGGCGCCCGCGATTCTCCGCACGGCGTATTGCCTGAGCTTTACGCTCCTACCTGGCAGATCGGTGTCTGGCTTTGACAGCTATCTGGGCGCGGTTTTTCTTGGATACATCTGCTGGTCGATTCGGTGCGGATATAAATACTACGCCCACATGCCGCGCGGGTTGCTTGCCGCCGTAGGCTCACAGATCGTGGCGATTCTCGCTGCGCTCGTCTTCCTTTCGGTGATCTCACCTTCTATCGCGGCGGAAGTCATCGAGGCGATCATCAGCGCGGTGTATCGATGGTAGTTTGACGGCGCCGAAGGGCCTCGATGCCGCGACGTGGCACATCATCGAAGAGACGGATGCTCGCAGACGCCCGGTCCGCCCAAACCGAACGGACTCGCCTTGAACCGGGTTCCCCGTCCGTGGTGTGCGGTTGACGCGACACACCGTCGCATACGCCTTGGAGAGCTTATCAGTCCATTGAGGAAGTTGGAGCCGTCGCCCCTCGTAACAACTGGACCACAAGAAAAGGGGGCGCTCCGATTAAACGGAACGCCCCCTGATTCTTACGCTAACGGAATGCCACGGTCAGCGACCCGAACTCCGTTTCTCCTTAGAGCGCGTCCTAAAAGCCCCTCCCTCACGGTCGGGGTTCGGACAAGACGCCATCCGCTTGAATTACCCAGCCCAGTTGGATCATGTGGCGGCAGGTAAAGCCGTTTTCCGCCGGTCTAGGCGACGCCGGTAGACACTCGGTGGGCCTCATCGCGGCCCGGGGCTTTCGATTTTCAGATATCAAGCCCGCTAAAGACCCATCATACTGAAGCCTGCATCGACATGGATATTCTCACCGGTGATTCCGCTCGAAAGGTCGCTGAGGAGGAACGCCGCAGCCTTGCCGACCTCGCCCACGTCGATATTGCGGCGCAGCGGCGCCTTGACCGCGACCAAATCGAAGATCTCGTCGATGCCGCCTACCGCCATCGCGGAGAGCGTGCGAAGCGGACCGGCGGAAATGGTGTTGACCCGGATGCCATGCGCTCCGAGTTCGGAGGCGAGGTAGCGACAACTCGCCTCGAGGGCGGCCTTCGCGACGCCCATCACGTTGTACCCGGGAATCGCTTTTTCGCTACCGTAGTACGTCAGGGCGATGATCGACCCGCCCTTGGGCATCAGTTCCTTGGCCCGCTGCACCATCGCCACCAGCGAGTACGTGGAGATGTCCAACGCCTGGGCGAAGACGTCACGCGGCGTATCGACGAAGCGCCCCGGCTTCAGGAACATTCGATTGGCGTACGCGACCGAGTGAATGACGAAGTCGATCGTGTCCAGACGCTCGCGCGTGGCCGCGAAGACTGCTTCAAGGTCTTCGTCCTTCGACACGTCACACGGCATCATCCAGGGTTCGGTGATTCCGATCTCCTCGAGCGCCAATCGCACGCGCCGCTCGCTCTTTTCTCCGGGGAGGCACGGGAACAGACACGTTGCGCCCTGTTCGATGAGGTGGCGCGCGATATGAAGCGCAATGCTACGATCGTTGGCGATTCCAAAAACCAGCCCCTTACGTCCTTCGAGCAGTCCCATCTGAGTGTGTCTCCAGCAATCCGGCGTTCATGCGCGTCCAGGCAATCGAAGGTGGCATTCTCACCGCAAGAGTCCGGCAGGGCAAGAAGTGGGCCAGAGGCGCCATCGGCGGGCCGACAGGGCGGGGATCCACTCGACCGCGCGTTGAGGCGTCCACTCCAGGCCACGCGGGCCGCTATGGAGAGGCGGAGGGTCGCTTGTGGAGCGCGATGACCAGACCCCGTTCAGTTTTTCTCGCCTCGCTGCCTGGGGCGAGACCGGAGCAGGCGGCCGGGCACGGCGACCACGTCGGGCGAGGGCCGATAGGAACTCGCGAATGGTCGCGAGGCCCGGGGTATCTTCCAGGCTGTTCCGAAGAAAGAGCGTTCCTGCG
>JADFHG010000339.1 GCA_022567365.1 Planctomycetota bacterium
CGGAATCCGAGCTTCGATGGATAATGCCGGGGATGCGCCCGCGGTGTTCGGCTTTGAGCGGAAGGACGCCGCGATCGTTGTGAAACGTCGTACCGGCATACTGCAAGATTTTCGCGATGCCGGTTTGCCGGAGGATGCGGTCGAAGACGATCTTGATCTGCGCCCGGGCGTCTTCGATCGTCCGCCGGATGGACGCGAGCTTTGGACTCGCGTAGTCGCGCACGTGGCCGCGCGAATCGATTGCGTCGTTGATCACGGTCGCCATCGGGCTCAGATCGGTAATGCGGTCCCTCAGGTGGCCGAGTTGCGGCGCGGCGTCACCGATCTTGCCGAACCAGACGTGAAGCGTACCGGTGGCGGCGAGGGTCTCCGCCACGTCGCCAAGGACGTTCGGTTCGAGAGGTGCGGGAAGTCCGGAAGCCCGAATCGCCTCGGTGATGTCGTGGATCCCGCCCATTGGTGGAAGCGAGTGGGTGATGGCGACTTCCGCCATTTCGCGTACCTGGGCCATCCATTGCCGAATCACCTTGGTGTTGGTGCTCGGATTGAGCCCGTGCGCGAGCTTCTTGCCAAGCCCGCAACTGCAATAGCCCGCCAGTGCCTCGCGAATCAGGTGGAATTCAAGTTTTTCGAAGGTTGCGTCGTTCACATTGCGGCTGCCGCACAAGTTTGCACGATATACTACGGCGGGGGTCTCGGTTTCCCCTCGTTACAATACCTAGCGTACCCGTTGCGATCGGTCGACCGGTCGATACCGTTTTGCGCCGGGATCGCGTATAATATACCAAACTGGACCGTCGGCGACTTGTCATGCGGAAAGAGAGAGGGTCAATGATGCGGCAACACGGTGCAATATTCGGTCGGACGCGGGCGATGCGGCTCGTCGTGGTGGCGGTTTTCGTCGGTTGCTTCCTCAGCGCAAATCCGCCGGCGGGGCGCGCTCAAGCACCCCACCGCTACACCGTCGCGAATCTCAAGGCATTGGAGACCGCCTTCGTCGCGCTGGCCGATAAGGTCTCCCCCAGCGTCGTCGCGATTCGCACCTACCACGACATCCGCGTCAGGCGCGGTGGGCGCGGCCGCACGCCGATGATCGTGAAGGAACCGGTGAGCCATGGCAGCGGGCTCATCATCGGCGCCGACGGCTATATCCTCACCAACTATCACTTGCTCGATGATGCGAACAGTCTATCGATCACGTTGTTCAACGGTGAGCGCTATGACGGCACCGTTGTTAAGGCCGACCGGCGCAGCGACCTTGTGGTCCTCAAGATCGACGCAACCGGGCTGAAGCCGGTTCGCTGGGGCACCTACGAGGACGTCCGGGTGAACCAATGGTGTTTTGCCGCGGGCAATCCGTTCGGGCTGGCGACGTTTGACGGTCGGGCCTCAGTGACCTACGGGGTGGTCAGCGGATTGGGACGCCAACTAAGCGACCGGATCGAAATCCCTCCCGGCGAAATCGACATCCGATACTACGGCAATCTCCTCGAAACGTCGGCGACGATCAACCCCGGCAGCAGCGGCGGACCACTCTTCAACATCGACGGTCGCGTCATCGGTATCGTCACCGCGATCGAGACGAGTTCGGGTGTCAACGAAGGGCACGGTTTCGCGATTCCGATCACCAAGAACATCCGTCGCATCGTGGATCAACTCAGGAACGGGAAGGAAGTTCGGTACGGGTTCATCGGCGTGCAAGCGGTGGACATATGGTCTCTACCTCCGGAGCGATCCACGGCGGTACGCAGGAACCGCGGCGCGCTGATCGATTCTCTGGTCGATCCGCAATCGCCGGCCGCCCGCGCGGGCCTGCAGCCTCTGGATATCGTCATCGAATTCGACGGTGTGCCCGTCCGCAATTCCGACCACTTGGTGCGACTGGTCGGCTTCACGCCGGTCGGGACTAAGGCGGAGATCAAATACCTCCGCGACGACGTCGAACGGACCACGAAAATCACGGTGGGCGATCGGGCGGACCTCTTGGGCTACGATCCGATCGACGAATAAGGGCGGGCGCACGCCCCATCAGCCCGTTGAAAAACCTGACGGCAGCAAACGTTGACCCGCGTTCTTGGGTCTTCCACGGCCGCCACGGGCGGTGATCGCCACTTTTTCAACGGACGGATATGCTCGGTGGATTCTTGGACAAGTGAAATTCCCTCGTGTCCCTCATAGCTGGAACGTCATGCCGCGCCGCGCGGTGCGCATCCAACGCGACCTCGCCCGTCGCGTGATCCGCACGGGGCGCATCCCGTCACCGACGCTCATCGCCGGTGCCGACCTCGCCTTCGTCGCCGAATCCGAGGAGTGCATCGCGGGTGTCGTGGTGTGGCATGTGACCGAGCGCCGGATCGTCGAGGAACGGGTGGTCCGCCGACCGACCAGATTTCCCTACATACCCGGTTTGTTGTCGTTTCGCGAGGCGCCGGCGCTGGCGGCCGTCTTTCGCAAACTGCGGAGCGAACCCGACGCATTCATGTTCGACGGGCAGGGTTACGCCCATCCCCGGCGATTCGGGCTTGCCTGTCATATGGGCGTCCTGCTCGATAGACCCGCATTCGGCTGCGCGAAGAGCGTCCTCGTGGGTGACTTCGATTTGCTCGGCAAAGCGCAATGGTCCACCGCACCGCTGATCCACGATGGCGAGCAAGTCGGCATGGCCGTCCGCACCCGCGCCGGAGTCAAACCGGTCTTCGTCAGCGTGGGACATCGCATGTCACTGCGGTCCGCCGTCGCGCTGACTCGGATGTGTACGACGCGCTACCGCATCCCCGAACCGACCCGCCTTGCCGACGCGCTCGTGGCCAGGGTCAAGCGAGACACGTGAGTTCGGATATCGCCGGCGGATCGGCGTCGGCGTCGCACATGTGGAAAACGAATCACGCCCGGTACGCAATTGCCACGGTGTGCGTCTTTTGTCGAGACCGTATCGCGCTTTGGCGATGGATAATCGCGCGGGCTTCAAGCCTGCGGCCCGGCGCGACTATCGGAATCGAGCTGCGTCAGACTACTTGCCCGCGAGCGTCCGCTGGGCCGCGGCGACACCGGCACCGACGTCGAACTTGTATCCCAACTCCATCAGCGTCAGCTCGAACGCGCTGATCGCACCGAGCGTGTCAAACGCGTCGACATAGCCCATATGCGAAAAACGGACGATCTTGCCCTTGATTTCGCCCTGCCCGCCCGCGATGTGAAAACCGTGTTTCTCGCGCATCATTTTCCGCAGCGCGGGTTCGGCGACACCGTCTGGCACGAGCAGCGCCGTGACCGAATCGACCGGATCCTTTGCAAACACGGCGATCCCGATGGCGGCGGCGGCGGCGCGGGTCGCTCGGGCCATTAGCGACGTCTCGGCCCAGACGTCCTCCAACCCGCGTTCCTTGATGATTCGCAGTACGAGCAGCGCCCCGCGCATCAGGGAGACGGCCGGGGTGTAAGGCGCGTCGAACGTCTTCATCGATTTTCGATACGCCTTGAGGTCGTTGTAGAGCGTCGGTGTCGTGCCGGAGTCGATCCGTTCCCACGCGCGGTCGCTGACGGCGACGAACGCGAGACCGGGCGGCAGCATGAGCGCCTTTTGCGATCCGGTGATGTAGGCGTCGATACCCCACTCGTCCATCTTGACCGGGATCGCTCCGACGGCCGTGATGCCGTCCACGATGAGCAGCGCGCCGCGATCTCGCGTGACGCCGGCGATCCCCGCGACGTCGGAAAGGGCCGTGGTCGACGTCTCGCTGTGGACGACGATGACGGTGTCGATTTTCGGGTCGGCGTCCATCGCGGATGAAACGGTGTTCGCGTCGGCGCCTCGGCCCCATTCGAGCGAAAGAACAGTGTGGTCGATGGCAAACGTCTTGCACACCTCGACCCACCGCTCGGCGAATTTGCCGTTGTCGATCACGAGCGCCTTATGGCCCGTCGGGCAACATCCGACGATGGCCGCCTCCGCCGCGGACGATCCGCTCCCGGTAAACGTCAGGCACATGGCCTTCGTCTGGAAAAGGTATTGCAGCAGGCCGTGGACCTCCTCGTGCATTTCGCGATACCAGCCCGTTCGGTGGTGCTGCATCGGACGGGCCATTTCCAGGAGGACGTCCTCGGGCACCATCGTCGGGCCGGGGGTGAACAAACGCTGCTTTTTCATCAAGATCTTCCTTTAGCGAGTGCGAACGCATCTCTTGCGCGCGTCGACCCTTCTCTTGCGAGTGCCGACGTTTCGCCCAGGAACGCCTACGGACCAAGCCTGATTGGAATCGACCACAAGGCGTTCGATCGCGGACGATCGGCGGATTATACAGCCGTACGCAACGAGCTGGCAATCAGCGTACCGGATAAGGCCTGTGCGGCACGATCCCGCGAACGGTCTCGCGCAATTGCGTCAGGGGTGGCGCCGCGCGACGCAATCGCGTCTCACGGTATGGCCGGGCGCGTAGGGTGCATCTTGATGCACCTATTGTTCGGATCGAAATGGTGCATTGAAATGCACCCTACCAGTCGCGTAGGGCAGGTGAATCACTGTCCGGCCGGGTGGCATGCCCAAACCGAAGGCGCCGGTATGGACTCTCGCCGCGCCGTTCCGCATGGCCGCGCTACGCTTGGCCATGGCAGCCGCATCTCATCGGCGAGATTCGCCGTGGACACGAACCCCTACGAGCTCTCCTACACTTACGACGGTGGTGGCAACCGCCTCACGAAGCTCGACGGGGAAAACGACTGGCTCGTGGAATACGAATACGACTAG
>JADFHG010000340.1 GCA_022567365.1 Planctomycetota bacterium
AAGCGAGTCACATCACGTGGACAGCATAAGAAAAAACCAACCACGCAAACCCACGAGCGCGCCGTCCGCAACGGCGAAACAGCGACTCATGCTGCGCAGTTGGCGCACCGTTACAATTCTAGGAATCAAAACGATGCAAGGCAAAGCAAATCCGGCAGGCCCCATAAGCAGCAGGATGATTAGCGCAACGTGCGCGTATTATCACCTGTCGTAACATGGGCGAACACGGGACAGGATTTCACATCAACCCGGATTTCCCAGATGGATTGATCGTAATGGCATGATACGTGCGTGATTCTCCCGTGGATCAAGGGTCTCCAGCCAATTTGACAGGGGCGTCCAATGGGTGACAGGCGAAAAGGAGCGCTTCGTGCTGACCACGCTACGGGAGAGGTCAATCAAGACCGGAGCCACGGTTGTCCGCCGTTCCAAGTACGTATCCTTTCAAATGGCCGAGGTGGCCGTGCCGTGCGAGTTGTTCGCTGCGATCTTGGAGCGGATTCAGCGGTTTGGTGTACCGCCGCCGTTGTTGCAACGAAAATCACCGTGGCGACAGGACGAAAACATGAAGATCCCGACCCGGAGGTGGTTGGCGCTGCGCCGTTCAGCGGACAATCATCCGCGCGGCACTCTGAAGAGCGGTAAGTGGGCAGATTGAGCGTTCAAACAACGACATTGTCGCTCGCATGGTGGTTCGGTTTTGAGATTGGCAAGAAAAACGGTAAAATTGCGGCTTCGGAGGCGGCAGATGGGAAATCCCGGGGCGGTGGTGCATGTCCGAAGCGCCTCAATACATATGGCACGGGGATGGCAAAAACTCGTTTGCCAAGGTGTCGCGGTATGCCTTGCAAAATCAGAAATAGGAAGCGCGGCGGTCGCGGCGTGTGCTTGCGGATAGCATTCTCACTCACGTTTTTCGCCGTCATTCTCGTAGTCGCGTTCGTCGTGGCCGAAGGTGTGTGCCGTTGGCTCCTGCCGGTCGATGCATACGGCTGGTACCAGAAGACCGACGACTCCATCCTGTATTACCGGCTTACTCCGTCAAAATCGGGCACGGACTTGGGCGCGGCGCGCACGCAAAGCGCCCAGGGTGTTCGCGCCCAATCAGTCTACGCCAGCGAACCGGCGGCGGGTGTGCACCGTGTGCTGTGGCTCGGCGATTCCGCTTGCTTCGGTACGGGAGTCGGTGACGACGAAACGGCGCCGGCCCAGATGGAGCAGTTGGCGGCGGCAGGCAATCTACAGGTTGAGGCGATCAATCTCGGCGTCGTCGGTTACAACCTGCGACAGGTGGTCGACGTGCTGCGAATCCGTAGCCAGGAGTTCCGCGGTGCTCGGGCGATCATCTACTTCCATCACAACAACGACATCGTCAACTGCCCATGGTGGCGCCTGGCGGCGTTTGTCCCCTCGGAGCTGCGCAAGGACTACGACCCGCCGGCGACCGGGTTGGTCCGTCGTTCGCTTCGGCGGAGTGTCGTCGCGCAGTATCTCAGACGAGCAGGCAAGACCTTGCGGAACGAACTGGGGGGACGACCGGATTCTCAGCCGGGAAACAGATCGTCCAGCGGATTCACGCAGATGTGCCTTCGCATGTACAAACCGGGAAACCGGTACGGCGAGCAATTCCGCGCCGATCTCGAACTTCTGGCAAACACGGCAAAGCAGGGTCGCGCGCCGCTTGTGGTCGTGTGGTGGCCCACGCGCGATGCGACGAGCTGTGATGCCTACGATTCGGCGCGTGCCAGTGTTCGTCAGTGGACCGGCGAAGTCGGCGCATCCTTCATCGATCTGACCGAAGCGTTCGAGGGCCACGAACAACCGGGGCTCTATGTTGACCCTTTGCACCCGGGCGCGCCGGGCCTCCGCATCGTAGCGGCCGCCGTCACGGACTTCTTGTTTCCCACGATCATGACCGAGCCGGCGGTATCCGCGGCGGGGCGTACAAAGCACGGCGATTAGGACCTGCGCGACGCGCACGGCAATCAGAGAACTCGCAAGGAGGCGTCGGTCGTGGTAGCGCTCGCATCGTCCCCTCGCTCGTGCAAACCCATGTGGGCGGAACCGGGATCAGAGGTTTCTTGGGTCGGCATGCATGCCATTCGGGCGACGATTCCCTGCGCGATAGCCGACGCATCGCCGGTTCTCGACAACAAAACACACGTGCGTTCACTTCAGCGAGCATACGACCGCATCGCACCACGCCTCGACCGGTTCGCCGGCGCCCGGAAAACGACCGACGTGTACCCGCGGACCCAGCGGTCGCCAGACCCGTGGGTCGGTTGGACCGAATAATACGACCGTGCGGATTCCGCACAGCGCCGCCACATGGGTCATCCCCGCATCGTTGCCGATATAGGCATCGACCCCTGCGACCGTGGACGCCGCCCTTTCAACGGATTCTTCGCAGACCACCACAGCGCTCTGCTCGAGACGATTGATGTAGGAGTCCCCAAACCGTTCAATCTCGTCGGGACCGATCATCCAACGAACCTTCGACCCGGATTCGGTCAATCGCCCGACGAGCGCCTCCATCGCTTCAATCGGGCAACACTTGGCAAGCCCGCCGCTGCCGGGATGGACGAGGATCGTCGCACCACGATCGGGTGCCCCACGCGCGTGATCGGCATCGCGCCGCTCCTGATCGTCGACAAAACCCGCATCCGAGACGACGGCTGGAACTAGAGCGGAATCCCTTATTGTGTAGCGGCCGCCCCCCGTGGCGGCCGTAGGATACAAGGCGTGTTCGGGCGGTCGCAGGCTACACAATGACAGACAACGCTCTAGGGGATCCAATTGGAGCCCGACCTGCCGCAGGGAGTCGGTCCATTGACTGAGGATATGCGTGCCATCGCGCAGCGTCTCTTCCGCCGGCCGGGAGTCAATGGCATATACGTCCCCGCAGCCGATGGCGCTCAGACGACGACTCACCGGCGCGTCCACGCCGCCAAGAAGACTCACGATGCAATCGAACGACCGCAGGAAAACGCGCAGCCGCTCTTCCTCGGCGCTCTCGCGCACACCATCATCGGCCGCCGATCGACCCACGTATAGGCGTGCCGCGCCGATGTCATCCAACAACACGCCGCGCGCCACAAGGTCGTTCTTCTCTGCCCATAGCACGAGCGGCGACCGAGCGGCCATCGTCAATTCCGCCTTGATAGACCGCGCGACGCCTCGTGCCCAGTGAATCGTCAGCGCGCAGTCGCCCAGGGCCCCGCCGTGAAGTACGAGCAACCGCCTTTGACCGGGATCAGCCATGCGCGGCGTCGAGTTTCATGAAGGAAGGCAACGCCCACCATCCAATGGGATCAGAAATGATTGCCGCATGAGCCACGCCAATCAGCCTGTTGAAAAAGTGTGGCACGGACTAATAGCCCGTCCTATCACCGGCTATTAGCCGGTGCCACAAATGCAGGTCAGGCCTTTTCAACACGCGGCCGTGCAGGCCGGCTGTCGCGTCGTGGCGCGATCGGCGCTACCGACACCGCATCGCCAACCTCGTCGCCATGACCGTCTGTTGCGCACTGAATCCAACCCCCACCCAGCACGACGTCGCCGTCATATAGCACCACCGCCTGCCCCGGGGTGATCGCACGCTGCGGTTCGTCGAAGTACACGGCGAACCGGGCATCCTCCATCGGATGTACCGTAGCCGACACGGCCTTGTGAAGGTAGCGAATCTGGACCTCCGCGCGGAATGGTCCTGATGGGGGATCAACATGAAACTTCGCCCGCTCGGCCACAAGCCCCGCGCGCAGCAACGCGTCGCGGTTGCCCACCCGCACGGTGTTCGCCGCAGCGTCGAGCTGCGTGACGTAGAGCGGATCCGGCGCGGAAACACCGAGCCCCCGTCGCTGGCCGATCGTATAATGACCGATGCCGTTGTGACGCCCAAGCTCGCGCCCTTCCGCGTCGATAATCGGTCCATCCTTGAAAGCATCCGGTCTGCGTTCGCGCACGACGCGGGCATAGTCGCGATCCGGGACGAAGCAAATCTCCACCGAGTCGGGCTTGTCCTGATTCGGCAGGTTCCAGCGCGCGGCGATCGCACGCACTTCCTTCTTCTCGAGTGCGCCGATGGGAAACATCACGCGATCGAGCACGGTCCGGTCGAGACCGAACAGCACATAAGACTGGTCCTTGCCGTCGTCCACGCCGCGCATGAGGACGCGCCGGCCGTCCCGCTCGCCGATCCGGGCATAGTGGCCGGTCGCGATGTACCTCGCCCCGACCGCGTCGGCATAGTCGACGATCCTGCCGAACTTGAGCCTGTCGTTGCAGACGACGCACGGGTTGGGCGTCCGCCCGCGGACGTACTCGTCGACGAAATAATCGATGATGTGCTCAAAGTCGGCCTTGAAGTTGAGGGCGTAGAACGGCACGTCGAGCATTCCGGCGACAAAGCGGGCGTCGGCCGCGTCCGATGCGCTGCAACATCCCTGGTGCGAGCGAACGGGCAGCGCAATGGTGCCCGTAGCCCCACCGCCGGACCCGTTGGATGCGCCGGACTGTGTCCCGCCGAACTTCCGATTCGTCGCGCCGTCCGGGACCGCCACCGGAACCTCGGACGTTGCCGCTACCGGTATGGCGACGGCGTCGGTCGGCAACGGAACGTCAGTTGGAACCGCCGGCGGATTGTCGGCAACGCCGTCCGGCGGATTGTCGGCAACGCCACCCGGCGGATTGTTGGCAACGCCGTCCGGCGGATTGTCCGATTGAGCCTCAACGCC
>JADFHG010000341.1 GCA_022567365.1 Planctomycetota bacterium
GCGAGACTTGGCCGAGAACCGTCTTCATGCTTCGACGGAGTCGCTTCTTTGCGGAGTCTAATGAGGGCGTCGGCACCGGCCGAATCCGCGCTAGGAGGCGCGATCACGCCCGCCGGCCGCTACACGGGCTTCCGGCATCACCACCGAATCGGTCGCTTCCGAATCGCTCTGGGCCGAAACGACCGCCCGCTCGTGGAGCCTATCGACACTCGGCAGGTCGATCGTCCGCGTCTCGTCGCCGTGATCGGGACGAACATCGGCGTCGGCAACACTCGCCTCATCCGCGCTTTCGGCAGCCGGGGAGAATTCGCGGTCGAGAATACTCTCGACGTTTTCGATCAGAGAACGCATTCGTCGCTCGTCGACGGCGCCGTTTTGCGGGTCTCGAAGCGCGAGAATTTCACGCGCCAGATTGAGACACGTCAACACCGACACATGCAGCGTGTCGACCGTTCTCGTACGCGCGCGAACCTGGTCCATCGCCTTGTCGACATAGCTCGCGATCCTTTGAAGGGCGTCCGGATCGCCATCGCTCAAAATCTTGTAGTCGCGTCCCGCGATTCGAACGGCTACGGATTTCTTGCTCACGAACTCGCCTCGGCCGCGGCTGCCGTGGTCGCGCTCGCCTGAAGCTGTTCCAAGCGCGCGAGAATCTTGTCCACGCCTTCGACAGCCACCGCACGTTTCGCCTGCTCGGCGTCGGCGTCGTCCTGCGCCAGCACCGGCAGCCCGAGCGCGACGAGTTTGTGGGTCGCAAGCAATCCGGCCGAATTGCCCCGAACGCTCGCCGGCGTCGATGCGGAATCGTCAATCCACCAACAGTCTCCCATCGGCGCACAACGAGTCACGCTGCACGGGGCCGTCAACGAGTCTCTGAGTTTCTGCTTTGCGGTTCGATCGATGGGCAAGTCGCTCCCGCTTCCCCGGTTGATCGTATCGCCATTTCGATCGAGTGAGGCGACGGTGGACCCCGCGTCGATGCAGGTGTTTCGGTTGCACCGAGTGGCTGTCGGGCGCTGGCCCGGTTGGCATATCCGTTCCGTCCCGCCGCGTGCAAGGGAAACGGATCCTCTGGACGCGCTCGTTCCGATCGACGCGCCTCGGGGTGGGCTGCCGCACACGCTCGAAGCCGATGAGACGTACTATTTCTGGGTCGATGTTTATCTGCCCAAGGGGACATCCCCGGGGCGCTACCATGGGCGTATCGAACTGCTTTCCGAAGGCGCGCCGGTTGCGCATGCGTCGATCGACTTGCAGGTCTGGCCCTTCATGCTGCCTGACGAAGCTCCGTTTCATGTCGTCGCGGCGCTCGATCACCGAGACGTTCTCCGTCACCACGTCCACGGGGCCGCCGGCCGGCGCGATTGGTCGAACGACGATTGGCAGACCGACCCGAGACGAGACGATATTCAATCGGCGATCATGGACACGATGCGAATGCTGCGCGCCCATCGCGTCACGCCGGTGCTGCCGTTTCTGGCGCCCATCGTCAAAGTGGACGCCGCCGGCGACCTCAACGTCGATTGGTCCAACTACGACGCCATCGCCGCACCGTGCCTCAGCGGCAAGGCGTTCTTTGATCGCGCGCCGATCCCCTATTGGCCCATGCCGCTCGATCGGATGTTGAGGCGGGCGTCCGCGATGGGGCGAGTTCCGTCGGAGGGTTATTCCAAGCTCGTGCTACAGTATGTATCCCAGTGCATCACGCACTTTGCGGAGAAGGGATGGCTGCTTGATCGGAGCTATATGGATTTAGACGAGCCGAGCGCGGTTTCGTCCTCGCTCTCGCGGAGAATCGCAAACGCGGTCCACGGAGCCAACCCAGGCGTCGCGATCCTGTTTCGCGGCCGTCCGCGGGATGTGTCATCGTATGGGCCGGCGGGGGCGGACCCCGCATCCTCGGTGGACTTGATCGACATTTGGGCGCCGGCGGCTCAGTTTTACGATCCGGACGTTATGGCCGAGCGCCGTGCCCGTGGCGAGCGAACGTGGCTTTCCATCGATCGACCGCCCTTCAGCGGCTCGCTCGAGATCAGCGGATCGAAGGCCGACGCGCGGGTGCTTTCGTGGCAGGCACGTCAGCTCGGGGCGGAGGTGCTGTATATCGGCGAGCTCAACGATTGGCCTGCGACCAATCGTCAGCTTTCGCCGTCCGATTGTGTGCGGCACGCCACGGGCGTCCTGATTTATCCCGGCGATCCCTACGGACTGACCGAACCGATCGCCTCGGTGCGTCTCAAACACCTTCGGCGAAGTATGCAGGACGCGGCCTATGCCGCGCTGCTCGACGCACATGGTCTGCAGCACGTGGTCAGCACGTGTGCCAGGGCGCTGGCGCCATACGCCGGCACCCAAGCCTATCGCACGAGCGCGTTGGACGGGCTGCCAAGTGGGTGGATCGGCAACGATGCCGTCTACGAGTCGGCCCGGCGGCTCATGGCCGGTGAGTTGATTCGAAAGGTCTATCCCGCCCGTGAGCAGAGCGGTTCGGATGAACTTCGACGGACGGCCGAGTGGCGACGATTCGTCCTCGCCTCCCACGGCATTCGCCTGACAGTGGACGGCACGCGCATTCGGCTCGTGGGCCATGGAGGTTCGCGCTCCGCGGAAGTGGAATGCGTCGTTACGATCTACAATCACACCAGGGTGCCCGTCTCGGGTGATATTCGTCTGGCCAACCTGCCGAAGGAGTGGACCCGGGTGTCGGCCGTCCGGACGCTCGAACCGATCGCGCCCGGGGCCTCGAAACACATCGCGCTCACCGCGCGGGCGACCTACGTGCCGACCGGCGTTGGGGGTTTTGTCCCCCTCGCGGTGGCCCTGACGACGACGGAGGGGGTCGAAATCCATACCACCGGTAGGGCTGCTTTCGTCAACGCGCAGTCGGCCGATGGAAACATCACGATCGACGGAGACCTCGCCGACTGGGCGCCGGGCGCGGGAAACGTGCTCGCGGACTTCGCGCTGGTGACGACCCCCGACCTGCTCGGCAGGCGCAGCGGCCCCCTGCGGGGGGACGGCAATAGCCCGTCACCAAAGCTGGCGACCCGCTGCTTCGTAGCCCGCGATAGGGACAATCTATACTTCGCGCTCAATTGTGAGAGCGCTAGGGATCTTCCGACCGCTGGGCGAAAAAGGAAATCCGTGCAATACGACGATCTGGTTCCGGTGGGCGAGGAGCTGATCGAAATCCTGCTGGAACCCCTCAACGCGGGCACGCGAACGCCCGAGGATCTTTTCCACATCGTCGTGAAGCAGAGCGGGACGGACCTTCTCGAGCGTGGAATCGACCTTGTGCCGAACCAATCCATACGTCATCCATGGGCGGCGGACATCGAGGTGGCGACCAGTTCGCAGGGCGACCGGTGGTTTGCGGAAGTGCGGATTCCCTTCGCCGCGTTCGGCCCGCACCTGACCGAGGGCACCGTCTGGGGGCTAAACGTAACCCGCTTCGACGCGACGAACCAGGAGTTCAGCACATGGTCCGGCGCGTCGGGCAACGCCTACGATCCCCTATCGCTGGGAAATCTTCTGCTCCAGCCGGTCCAGTAGGCGATCATCAATACCGCGAGAATCAATGCGGGCGGGTCGCAGATCCAAGCCGAAGGCGCGGGCATGGACTCTCCGGACGGCGTTCCGCATGGTCGCGCTGCGCTTGGCCATGGCAGCCGGCACGGACCTCGAGGGCGGGTCACAAACGTCACGATCGACTTCGACGACGTCCTGGCCGACCTCAATGCCTTCAGCGGCAACGGATACTTCGACAATCCGACGCACGTGGATCCATGCCCGTAGGAATTACCGAATCCTGATGACAACGTGCGGAATTCAAATGACCGTGTGCGATCCACCGAACGGAGTGGATCGCATACGGCTATCTCCGGCGTGTCATATAGGTGGCACTTGACAGTCTACGTAATTGGCCGTCCATAGCGTTGTCTGTTGTTGTGCAGCGTGCAAAGGCTCGAAGAGCCCCGTTGGTTCCACGGCCGCCACCGGGGAGCGGCCGCCACACGATAGGGAACTCTGCTCCAGGTATTGTGAATCCACCGCCCTTCGCGGCTCATCCGACGGCGAAACACCGCGCGGGCTTGGCAAAGCCGGCCTTCCGGCGGAGTCGCGATAACAACGGCACACGCAAGCCCCCTCTCACTTTTTCGTGAGCCTGATTATCCCCGAACTTTCTCTCGTCGTCCTCGTCGGCCTGTCGAGGTCGGGCAAGTCGTCGTGTGGAGGGTCGGCCGGATGGGCAGTGGCCGAGTGTTTCGGATGCTCAGTCCATGCCGCCCCCGTCCGACCGCAAGGTGATGATCGAAAGTGCCCCAAGCCGTAGGCGTGAGAAAAAACGGCGCTGATTATAGTTGCCACAAGCGTTCCGGTGACGTACAACTCCGACACATAACAAGTGAACACGTCAGTAGTTTCATCGTCCCGAATTCGCAGGCAATCGGAGTAGTACCTGTTCAGATGATCGGTGTCGGAGTAGTAGGTTAGACGGTTTCTCCTTCCATACCCTGACCTTGGATTCCGCACGCTGCACATTCGTAAACCCAGCCCGCTTGAACCAGACCGAGACCGAGTGCGCCGGGCTAGGCATAGCGAACTCATCCGCATCCGATGGGTCAAAACGCCCGCGTGGCGATTCTTTGACGGGCTCAATCGGATTTGCCGTGATTTGACGTCCCTCCATACCCACTTCGTTTTCG
>JADFHG010000342.1 GCA_022567365.1 Planctomycetota bacterium
TGGGATAGCAGTTCTGCCAACCGGCAAAGTCCGCCGCATCGATATCTCCATCGCCGTCGAAATCATAGGAGAGTTCGCACTCGCGTCTTGCCAGCGTGAATGCCCCATGGTTGATGATGGTTCCGTAATTGGTGCATCCGCCGGTACAATGTGTGACGATACCGATGATCTCGCCTTCAAGAAGGATAGCGGAACCGGAGTTTCCAAACGTCGTGTCCGCCGTGTACGCCCACGCGGGGTGGAGATTCTGCGTGAACACACCCTCGAGCGTTCCGATGCTTTGTTGCTGTGTCGCGCTCGCCGTCGGCTGCGTATCCACTCCATATCCAAAGACCTCGATGTCCTGTGGGAACGAATTGGGCAGCACCTGCGCGATGGGGCGAAACTCGCCCTGCACTTCGGCGGCGGGCAACCCCGTCTCGCTGTTGGCTGCACAGGTGAAGTGGGACCAGTCATCGCCGACGCCGCCGTTGGTAAACTCGATCGAGTCCTGCTCGACGGGGTATTGATCCTCGGGGCCGGGGTGCTGGACCGTTCCATCGGGGTTGGACGGCGGGACGTTGAACTCCATGATGAGGGCATCGCCCATACAATGGCCGGCGGAGACGAAACAGCCGCGGTCGTTGTACATCGACGCGGTGCAGCCGACGGGCATCAGGCGACCGGTAAAGGCCTCGTTGGACGCGACCCGATCGTCGTCGTCGCAGATGCCGCAGAAACCGGCCGTCGCCGGCCCGCCGAATTGAACGGTCACATGATCCAGTCGAACGCGATTACCCACCGTCGCGGGACCCGCAACGAGTTCAATCCACACGGTGTTACCGTTGAAGTACGCCGACGCGTTGGACCATTCCAGCAAACGCGCGGAATCCAAGTGTTGGGTGTATCCGTCCAGTTGCGATACCAGACGAAGAAAGCTGCCGTCGGGCAAGTCCACCTTACCGAAGTAGAGCCGCACCCATGCCGCGTCTTCCACCGTGACGGCGACGTTGAACACCATACGCGGGGCATCGTGGGCGTTGTCGAACGCTCCGGAATCCAACGCGTATGCGACGAGTGCACCGATGGGGGCGTCGAGGGTCTCCGCGGCGGGAGCGCCGCCCGCGAGCACCGACGTGATCAGTGCGGCGGCGCCGAGGAACGGGATCCTCCGGATAGGGCATGGGATCATCGCGATTCTCCAATTCCCTTCGCGCGGTCGACCCGCAGCCCACTTGACGTTGATTGCAAAGCATGCCCACGCGCCAAGAAGACGCGTGGGCATGCCGGTTGCAAATCACATCAGCGGAACAGCGGCAGTGCGATCATGCGCGCCGCACATGGGCGACCACGACCATCGAGCCGGTGCGTGCGACGATCGACTTTACAGCGACCAGCCATCGCATCAATCCACACCGCGCTGTCCGCGTCCGTCTTTCTACGGGCAGCCGAACTCGGGGCACCCGTCCGGGCAGAGTCCCACACCCGCCCACTCATCGTAGACCTGCGCGCCGTTGAGCAGGTCGAGCGTGCGGAGCACGTCGGCTGGGTTCGTCGCACCCGATCGATCAATGTCGGAAGACCACTCCTCGAGCGGATCGATCGCACCGTTGAGCGCGTCGATAAGCGTCAAGACGTCGTTCGCCGAGCTGAAGCAGTCACCATTCACATCGGCAGGCAGGTATGCCATGGCCGTGGATGTGCTGCTTGCGGTGTGCCCGATGCTCGTCCATGCACCGACCGGAATGACCGAGTCGAAAACCAGCGTGACTGTATCGCCGTCCGAAATCAGATCGACGATGACGGGGGCGGTCCCGTCGCTTACCGTGACGGTGAAGTCGGCGACCGTAAGGTCGGCGGTGTCGCCGCTGAACGCAATGTCGATCGAATCCCAACCGTCCGGCGCCGATCCGTCCGGATTCGAAGTCTGACGGGCATCGATCGCCCCGTTGGGCGGATCGCTGGAGACGATCGAGAGGCTCTCACACTCGTCGGGGATGCCGTTGTCGTTGTCGTCGTCGCTGTCGCCGTTGAGGATGTCCAGGAAGTCCGCGACGTTGTTGTCATTACAGTCGAGACTGGGAACCGTCGTCTTGAGAATAACGGTTTCCGGAGTGCCCGGCTTGAACAGATCCAGGTATGCGTTGGCGGAGACCGGAGGACCGTCGGACGTGAACCGGAAGTTGTACATCGTGCTCCAGCGAAGCGCATTGGCATTGGTGTTCTCGTCGTAGGTCTGCGTCGACCACGAGCACTCGCTGTCGGTGATCACCGCCGCCCAGTCTTCGCCCGAGTACGGCTCACCGGAGTGGTAGAAGACGTCGTGGAAGCCGGGATCCCAGGCCGTCGCGTCTTCGGGAATCGGCACGCGGAACGCCTGACCGCTGCGATCGGAGTTCATGTTGAACAGGGCATACTCGTAGTCCCAGGTTCCGTCACCGTTGTCGTAGACCCTCGACCCGATGTGGTAGGTGCCGTCGCCTGTGACTTTGATCGCCGCGATCTTGACCAGAGGATCTTCCAAGCGCCATGCGGAGAGCCCCGGCTGTTGGGTATGCGTCGGACCGTCATTGATGACGGTGTTGAGGCTGAGGAAATTGAGCTTCACCCAAGAAGCGTTGTTGTCCCCGTTGCCCCACTCGGCGTCATCCTGCGTGACGTAATGCGCCTCGACGAAATACTCGGCGCCTTCGTTCAGCAGATCGGTGGCCACCACCTGCAGACGACCACGGATCGTCGAGTTGCCGGTCGGGCTCGTAAACGGATGGGGGTGCCAGCCGCTGGCGGCGTTGACCTCGGACCGCGGTCCGCTGTATTGGAATGAGCCGTTGAGGGTCGCCCAATAGGTGTCCGCGCACCCCACACCGAGTGTGCTGCACGGCGTGTGCTGGCAACTGCCACAGCCCGACTCGTTGACCGCACAAAAACCGTGCTTGAGCCAGCTCATGCCGATCTGCTCGAACTTGCCGTCCTTGAGGCGGTACATGTTCTGCGCGATGACCGGGTGCAGGTTGCTGCCGCCGGTAAACCAGTCCGCCGCCAAGTCGCCGACGTTGCACGACGTGGTCGCGACCGAATACGCGGCGATCCCGCCGACCGTTCCATAGTAATGGGTGTCGTTCCCGCCGGCGACCTTATGGACGACCACGTCGGGGCCGATCAGACCCCCGCCGCCGTTCAGCTCGCCGTCGTCTTCGGTCGGAACCACCGTCCGTTCCGCTTCGACCGGGGTCACCGCGACATCCTGCGAATCGATCGCCTGCGCCCCCACACGCGCACCCACCAGAATGAGTGTGCCAATTCCCGCCAACGCCGTAATGGTCCAGATTGATACTCGCATAAATCCCATACTCCTGTGTGACACTTCTATGTGCACCCACCGAGGGGCCTTTGACTTTGCATTTACCTACCGTACCGATCCCAGGGGATCGGCATTATTCTCGTTCAGTTCCATCGCGTTGGCGGCGCCGTTTCACGACTCTCCTCAACACACGTCAACGCGCCTACGCTCGGGCGCATGACATTCCGTTTGGCTCCCTTGTCCTATGGATCGCACGGATCGACGTGCGCCGGGTTATCCAAATAGACGGCGCCGGAAAAAGCGTCCAACACACCCAAAACGTCGTCGAAATCAATGATGGCGTTCGGAATCGTGTTTTCGATATCCGCTCCGGTAAATGAACACGAACTGAAGTACGACCCGGCGAAGCCGTCGAGCACGCATACGACGTCGTCGAAGTTGACCGTTCCGCCCGAGTTGTTCGTGTCGCCCCAGGGCCACGTGGTCACTTCGCCACCGCAAGTCGTGGGCGCGTTTGCCGCCTCCGAGCCTACGATGTAGTCCGTGAGCGGCAGAATCTCCAGATCCGCAACGTACGTCGTACCCCACGTCGCCGCGGGGAGGTACACCGGCGCCGCGTCCAATTCCGCGATGTTGATGCCTTCGATCAACACCGGCGTCTGGGCGTACAGGTCGAAGCAGGCGGCCGCGTCGCGGACGCGAATCGCCACGTCAACGCCGTCGTCGACCGGTGTGACCGTGAGGTATCGCGGCCCGGCTACGCCGACCGCAGGGGGTGTCAGAATGAGGTCACCGTCGCATTCATCCGGAACCCCGTTGTTGTTGCAGTCATCACTGGCACCAGTGGCAATATCCAATTCGTCGTCCAAGCCGTTCTCGTTGCAGTCCTCACCCGACAAGAAAACCTCTTCGATTGTGGGATTGAACCCGCAGGCCGGTAATTGAGTGCCTACGAGGCAAGTGGGCGTAGCCCCCGCGGGACCTACGAACAACTCGAATCCCCCTTCGGTCCCTGAAGCGAGCGTCAAGTAAACATCACCACCGCCGAGAGTTTGCAAGGCCGTGGCTTCGAGGCTCAATGGGTCGCATACGTCAGGTACCGCGCCGTTAATACTATCCCTGAAGGCCTGTGCAACCTCGAGCGTCGTACCATTGCTGCCACTGGCATTGAGTACCTCCACGGGCGAGAAGCTCGAGGTGCTGGACTCGATTCGCCACGACCACGGGGTGCCGTTGCCGGGGCCTGTCAGTTTGTACGTTGCAATGGTGTTGAACGGTGGGACGGGGGGTGGGCAAACAATCTGGTCCGCAACCGGCCCCACGGCGGAAACCAGAAGCTCACTGTTCGGTCCGGGCATGAAGAGATCGATTGTGACGTTGGTTTCGACCGGCGGGCCGTCAGCCGTAAACCCGAAGTTG
>JADFHG010000343.1 GCA_022567365.1 Planctomycetota bacterium
CGTCGAAGTCTACGGCGCCGTTCTCATCGACGTCACCGTCGCTGCCGAACGAGCAGCCGCATAGGGATTCGAAGACGAGCCAGTCGTCGCAGTCCACGTCGGTGTCGAAGTCGAAGTCCGCGAAGCGGCACCCCGGCCCGGCGTCGATTCCTTCGCCGCTGTGGCCCGCGCACTCGGCGAAGAAGTACAGGTCGCCCTCGTCCACGACGCCGTCGCTGTCGTAGTCGCCGCTACCGTCGATCGGTATTACGCCGAAACGGATGTAGTCCCATTGCGTAGTATTCTCTAACGTCCAGGATTTCGTGCGCCATTGGATGACGGGTGCGAGTCCCGGGAACGCAGCGCCGGGCACGCCGGTGTGGACCTCGGCGCCGTCGATGTAGATCGTGTACGAGTCGACGTCGTATAGTTCGAGGCGGTAGGTGTGCGGGACGTCCGGGGCGATGTCGATAAACAAGACGACCACAAAGGCGTCTTGCGTGAATTTGATTTGGTCGCTCGCGATGAGGAACGAATAGTCGGCCGTCCCGAGACCACCGGCAACCATTGAAGACGGCGTCCCTCCGCCAAACTTGGAGCTGTCTCCGTCACTCATGGATCTCCATTCCAGAAAGAACGTGGGCGAACCAATCAAGAAATCGATCGGGAAAGTGTACCCATCACTATCGCCACCCGGGCCGTTCCCACAAGGTCCGGGCGCGTCGACGTGCTGAAAGAACCAGCCCGCGTCGAACCACCGCTCCGGCTCGCAGAAAGTGGTGCGCTCGAAACCAAGCGCTTCCGGATAGACTCCGTCGGCCTCGAACGTGACGACACCCGTTCCGCCCAGCGCGAACGGATGTGAAAAGCAGAAAAGCGCTTGCATCAAGACGAGCGTTCTGATAGGTTTGTCGAGCATTAGCGGTTCTCACTGGGGGCGGAGTCATCGGCGTAGCCCGATCGACCTTCAACCGGGCCGTCGCCCCGAAGCTATTGGATATAATAGAGAGGGAGACCCAATCATGTCAAGAAACGACCGACAATCTTTTCTGTGTGTTGGTATCGTAGCGCTTTCCGTTGTGCTCGTCGCCGCGCCGCCCGCGGCGGGGCAGTGCCTGGGCGACACCACCGGGGCGACGTGCCTCTGCGTGGACGGTACGTCAAACCCCACGATCTGCGCGAAATGGACGGGGCAGGGTGAGCCGGATCACCCGGACGACTTTACTGTCGACTTCGAGTGCACCGGATGCTCGACGCAGCCGGATATCGAGCTGAGTACGGGCGGCACGTCAGCCGCTCCGCTTACGTGGACGCTTTGGTCTTTTGACGATGCCGACGCGTACGACTTGGGCAATATCGGCGACATTACGATCGATGCCACGACGCTCTCGGACGACTTCGACGTCAAGATCGAAAGACCCGGCCCGGGGCCCGGGGCGTGGGACGTCAAGTCGATCAACTTGCACGACGAGACCAACTGGACCGGGCATTCGAACATCACCGGCGGGGCGATCTGGGGCAACCTGACCGGGGACCTGACGGTCATCGAGGATACGTCCTTCGACGGCGGATCGGTCGACCTGACCATTTACGGCAGCGTCGAGGGCACGCTGACGATCGAGAATCTGGTTCAGTTGACTGTGGGTAGCGTGGCGGCCGGCGGGGTGATCAACATCGAGACGATCGACGGAACGCCTGGAGTCACAAGCCTGGTTGTCCTGGACGACGTGGCTGGGGCCATCAATATCACGACCTTCGACGGCGGTCAAGGTAATAGCCCAGCCGAAATAACCGTCGGAGGTGACGTGACGGGGACGGGGACGATCGACATCGTGTCGATGGTCGGGGACCGGATTGCTTTCCTTCCTCCACCCGGTCCGCCAGAATTACAGATTGATGGATCCGTTTCCGGGACGCTGTCATTCGGGACGGTCGTCAATGCCGATATCAGCATTGGTGATTCGGCGGATATGACCAATGGGAACTTGTCAGGTGATATTGTGGTTACCGGGACGTTGAGCATCACGCATGTTCAAGTTTGGGGCGACGTTACATCAAGCGGGCGCATTACCGTCGCGGACATGGACTCCGGGGGCTACCGCGGATGGTACTCGGGGATCCTGCTCAACGGGGCGCACGGGGACATGGGTGGCCGTCTCGTCCTGGATAATGGGATTCCCTTCGAGCAGGAGGTCGAGATCTCCGGTCTGCTGACGAGTACGGGTTTCATCGACCTCAAGGGCAAGGACGTCGTGGGCAGGCTCGAGATCGAACATGGTGGAAGCGGGGCGATCGTTAACGGAGGGATCATTACGGCCACGGGCACGCCGGGTGAGGGGAGCTGCTTCTATGTCGATTGCGAGGTGATCCTCGGCTCGGCGGTGGGGGACACGTTCTCCGGGCAGGCATCCTTCACCGGCGTCGCGTCGGACGGGGTGATTATTGCCCAGGACGTGGACGGTTCGATCAAGTTTGTCGGCGACATGGCCGGCACGTTCGCAATCAACGGGACGCTCGGCGGCACGGGCAACGTGTACATCACGGGCAACCTGACGAGCACGGGTACGCTGAGCGTAGGGGAAGACGTCACAGGGGACATCGACATCACCGGGGACCACGACGGGACGATCGCCGTGACTGGATCCCTCACGAGACCGGGGCGGATCATGGTCAATGGCGGCGCGGACGGGGACATTATCATCGGCGAGTTGAACGGGGCGCTCACGCTGATCACGATGCTTGCGGTTGAGGGCTGGGTTCGACCGCGAGCATCGTGATCAACCGCAGCCAAGGGAACTTCAACTCGTCCGGGACAATCCACATCGGCCCGACGGCGATCGGCGACCCGCCGGTGAGTACGACGTTTGACGGTTGTATCCGGGTGAAGGACAACGGCAGCGGGTCGTACGGAAACCTGTTGAGTTTCGCCAGCATCGAGGTGGTCGGGTGTCTGGATCACGACATCAAGATCTGCATCGACGGCAGCGAGAACAGTCGGATCTTCCTGACCCAGACGAACTGCAGCCCGACCTACACGTGGGGTTGTCCGCAGACGCCGTGTCCGTAGGGAAGTTGTTCGTAGGGGAGCGTGTCCGTGGGGGCGCGTATTCGTAGGGGAGCGCCCAACAGCTTCGAATGATCGCGCAAGCTGAAGCGTGCGGCTCGGTTTGGCACCGCAGAATCGCGCAAGCTGAAGCATGCGGCTCGGGCGAAGACGAATGATCGCGCAGGCTGAAGCGTGCGCATGGTCAGAATCACACTCGAGGGCGAGTGTGCCACATCTGTAGCCCAGCCGCCCTCGGCTGGGGGGCATGGCAGCGGGACCGGCGCGCCGTTTGAATCACACTCGAGGGCGAGTGTGCCACATCGCATGCGGCTGGGGTTCACCGGGCTACGAGGCCGTACCCGTCAGGATCCCGACGTCGAGGATTCGATCGGGCGATTCCGGCGAGCCGGTGCGGGCGGACAGGTAGGCCGCGTCGATGACGGCCATCGTCGTCAGGTGTTCGCGGGCGCTCGAGGCGAACTCTCGCAGGCCGGCCCTGCAGGCACCGCCGAACTCGCTGATCGCGCAGCTCCAGGGATTCGCCGAGGCGACGCGACACTCTTCCATCGGGGATCCGTCCGCACGGTGGATGCGCAACGAACGGGGACCGACGACGACGGTGGCTTCGGCTGCGAAGATGGTGACTTGCCAGTCCTCCATACCGGACCGCCGACCGGCGAACACCCCCGCCGACCGCGCGGACGGAAAATCGAGCACCACCAGCGCCGCGTCTTCGGTATCGTAGGGCTTGGGGTCGGAAGGGCCGATCGCCATCGAGCCGCGCGCATAGACGCGCTGCGGTGTACCGAGCAGGGCGACCGTCAGGTCCAGCGCCTGATATGCCTCGTTAAGCAAGACGCCGCCACCGGCGCGCGTTGAATCACCGCGCCAGCCCACCGACCCATCGGCGTCGGTGCGTACCACCGCGATCACGCTGAATATGCGACCCGCCCAATCGCCAATCCGTCGAAGACATTGGAATACAGGCTCGAACTGCCAGTTCCTCGCGATCACCATGGGGCAACCCACGGTGTGAAACCGAGCCGTCAATCGCTCGGCTTCGCCATAGTCGCGTGCAAAAGGCGCCTTGTGGAACACGGCCACCCGGCGTTCGGCGGCCAGGGGCATGAGGTCGACGGATTCGAATGGCTCGACGGCGACAAACAGGGCGTCTAGCCCGGACGCGGCCCCCTCCACGATGAGCGACCGGTAGTCCGCGAACCCATCGGCATGCAGCCGCTCCGACACGTCGCGCAAGAGATCGGCATTCGAATCGGCGACGGCGACGAGATCGAATTGATCATCGGCGCGAATCGCCTCGAGAAACTCGGCCCCACAGCCGTCAAGCCCCATTACTGCGACGCTCAATCGCTTCACGCGGGCTCCTTCGGGACGGCGCTCGGCAGGGGCTGGGGCGCCAGCCGCGCGCAGGTCGCGCGGCTGACGGGCGATCGAAGAATATGCACTACGGGTCTCCTGGAAATGGTCTCACGGATCAACAACCCGGGGCGCACCGGCAAGTCGTGAGTCTCGAGCATACCGCTAGCAGCCCGTTGAAAAACTGCGAGTAGCGTCCGCCCCCCGCGGCGGACGTGGCTTTCGAGACCGCTATCGCCGTCCTACGGCCGCCACGGGGGGCGGCCGCTACTTTCTCGTCGGAGCGCGAC
>JADFHG010000344.1 GCA_022567365.1 Planctomycetota bacterium
TATCAAAGCGCTCGCGGTCGATGCCCTTCGCCGTCGCGCCGTACATCATGATGAGGCGGCGATAGGCGTCGAAGGCAAAGCGGCGGCTACCGGACGTGGCCGTCAGGCCCTCGACCGAAATGTCGTTGAGTCCGAGGTTGAGGATCGTCTCCATCATGCCCGGCATCGAGACGGCCGCGCCGGAGCGCACCGAAACGAGCAGCGGGTTTTTCCGGTCGCCGAGCTTCTTCTTGCACGCCCGTTCGAGCTTGCCCAGCATTGCGCGGACCTGCTTGTCGAGACCGATCGGCCACTTCGCGCCGCGCGTGTGCGTCTGTGCGCACGCCTCGGTGGTGATCGTGAACCCGGCGGGTACGGGCAGTCCGATCCGCGTCATCTCCGCGAGACCCGTACCCTTGCCGCCGAGCAGTTGTTTCTGATCGTGCCTGCCGTCCGCCTTGCCGTTACCGAAGAAGTAGACCCAACGATTTGCCGATGCCATGGTGCCCGATGTCCTCGCAATTCTTGCTGCCGCCCAAAAAACCAACCGGCGATCAAACAGACGCACCGGATCCGCAATGATATTAGTGTTATCGGCGACGGTCAACGCGACGTTGAGCCCGTTCCCACGAATTCGCCGGTCAAAGGCATGGTCGAGTTGGTGTGGCACCGTGCGTCGCGTGGCTTTCTCGGCATCAACGAGAGTGCGACATCGCCGAGCACGGTGTGTACAAATAGGACAATGCTACGCAAAGCCACCATCGCGCTTTCAGCCATCTTGGGCATTGGCTGCGGATGCGCCCTGCTCGCCAGTGTGGGCGGATCCAAGACGTATTCGCTTTCGCCCGAGCCCTTCGAGCGATATCGAATCGCGGTCAGCGGCGGTTGGTTGAGCGTGGCGGGGGTGCGACTTACTCCGGAGTTCTTTGAACCGAAGCCGTCCATAACCGATGCGGTCTATCGCGACGGCACGCACTACGGCAACTGCAACCTGAAGTCCGACTCGTCGGCGGCCAGTGACAAGCACGAACTCGAGGTGCATACATTGTTCTTGGCCCTGGAACCCGTCGAGGGAGCCTCGCTCCTTGTTCCCGAAGTCTCCTCTCAGGATCTGGGCGGCTGGCGCCTTTTGGAGTTCTTGTTCGCTGTCCGATTGCCACTTTGGATGCCAACGGTTGCATTCCTCATCTATCCCGTCGTGGCATTCTTGCGTGGTCCGGTTCGTCGGCACAAACGGCGAAAGAGCGGCCGCTGTCCACGTTGCGGATACGACTTGACCGGCAACGCGACCGGTGTGTGCCCGGAATGCGGCCGGGAGTTCGCGAGTAACCGGTAGGGCAGATCAACGACCTGCCTTCACCATGACGCCGTGGCAGTCGCCGAGCGCTGGGGCATTGCGTGGAGCCATCCGTCGCGCCAACTCCGTGACGTGCCAACATGGTTAATCACAACAGGGCTTTAGCCTGCGGGATAGCACCACACAGTCGGTTAGAACATGCTCGGTGACGAATAAGCGACCTTTGTCTATCCAAGCCGCCCGCGACCCATCTGGAGCGAGGTCGATTTTCTGGGAATCAACATCCACGTCGTCCAACCGTACGATCGGCCATGTCCTCGTCGGATTGTCGATGAAACATGCGACGAGTTGTGTTCCGTAACGAAACTCGACGTACACGCCAATTCGACCGCCGCACAGCACTCTCGGTTGAACCAGGGCGAAAAGGTCGCGGTCCTCCAGTGAGGGCAGCTTGGAAACCGAAGCGTCTTCGAGGATCGTTGGTCTCTTGAAAAGCGGAACCGACTCCCAATGTCCCGGAAGATCGTCAAGGTCACATGGCAAGCGGAAGCTAGCGTCACCACCGTCGGCGGAATGCCATATCACCCAGTCAGGGTCCTCGTCCGTCGCGACGCCCTCCGAATTGTGGTATTCGGTTGTGGCATACATGAGTTCCCCATCCTTGGCGAAGAACACGTCCTCGACATACGCTCCATCGGTATTCACAAGACGCCGATCTGGATGGAACGAGTACGTGCAAACATCCCACCGCAAGTTGTCCATCTTCGTAAGGTCGAGCAGCTTTGTGACGAGCGCGGCGTGCGGCTTGGAACCGGGCAAATTATCGGAAGCACTCGCCCAGGGGCAGTATACCCGTATCCTATTTCGCTTCCCCCCAATCCGAATGTCAATTCGATAGCCGTCCGCATCGCTCACGGGGACATCGGTGAACGAGTCGAGCTCCAGGGCATGGAGCGAACGCAACTGAGCGGTTATGCGTTCATACTCGGGTCGGCTCAGCTCGCCAACCCTCTGCCGCAGCTCATCGTCCGTAACGGAGATGTGAATCCGCGTGTCCCCCCAATCCACAATACGCAGAATAGTCGGGAAGTCTCCGCCGCGAAAAGCCTTCATAAAGACGTAGCTGTCGGGCTCAATCAACGTGCGGCGCGTCATCGAATTCGACGAGCATCCCAGCGCGCCAAGTGAAAGCACGAGGATCAAGACGCAGCAAGGACGCCGAGAGTTTTTCATAGAACGTTGCCGCCCCTCTCTTACGGTCGCGGTTTGGATAAGAGGCCATCCGCACCAATCGCCGCGTTAGAAACCCTGAATGTTCGAGAGCAGCTTCGCCACCAGCGCGCGCTCTTCCGACAGACTGCGGGAGCTGTCGGAGGTTTTGTCGTCCAGTCCCTCCGCGAGTTCGTCGAAGTAGGGCAGAAACTCCGTCAGACGTTCCACCGCGCGTGCGGGGTCTTGGCCGCCGTCGAAATAGCCGTATATCGAATACGCATCCTCGCTCGCAGCCTTGAGGACGAGCGCCGTGTTCAAGAGCAGCACGCCCCGCTTGATCCCATCGGTCTCGAAGTAGACCTGATCCGCGGCCGCGTCGAGCCCGGCGGGGAGGGTCGCGCTAAGCGGTGGCTGGCTGACGATCTCGCCGTCGGGTGTGGTATAGGAGAGCAGGATATCGGCGATGTTGTTTTCGACCTCGAAATCGAACATGGATCCGGCCCGCTGCCGCACGAAGATCGCGCCGCCGCCCTCCCGGCTGCTCAAGAACAACGTCGGTACGGCCAGCTCGACCACGTGCGAGAGTTCTTCGGGGACCGGAATCCCGTATACGTCGTCGATGTCCATCGAAAAGGGAATCGACATGGTAAGCTCGACGTCGTACGCCACGGGCGTCACGAGCAGATCGAACTCCTCATCAAAGACCGTGATGATTCGATCGTAGTCGCTCAGGAAGAAGAAGTTTCCTCCGCGAACCTGCGAGATATCGAACGCCAGTTCGTCGCCGAAATCAACGCCGACCCCGAAGACCGTCGCGCCGATGCCGTCGTCGGCAAAGCCCTCCAGGATCGCGATAAAGTCGTCGGTTTCGTTGGTGCCAACCGTAGGCAGGATATCGGTGAAGAGGAAAACGCGGTCGGAGCGTTGCGGACCCGTGTGCTTTTGGACCGTGGTGAATCCCCGCTTGATCCCGCGAGCGAGGTTCGTGCCGCCTTTGGCCTCGAGCCCGTCGAGACCGTTCTTGATCGTGACCACGTCGTCGCCTTGCGCGGCATCCACCAGCACCGAGGTCTTGGTGTCGAACGCGACGACGGAGACCAGATCGGTCGAGTTGAGATTGCCCAGCAGCCGATCGATCGCGACGAGGACGGCGTCCATCTTCGTGGCACTCGTCCGCTGATCGATGGGATCGT
The DNA here is from genome assembly GCA_022567365.1 of Planctomycetota bacterium. Lineage (GTDB taxonomy): Bacteria > Planctomycetota > Phycisphaerae > UBA1845 > UBA1845 > JADFHG01. Next base: position 3,682 of record JADFHG010000344.1, read on the forward strand.
CCATCGAGCCGCTCTTGTCGATGACGATGGCGAGGTTGAGGGCGTCGCGCGTGAACGTCTCCGGGTCGATCGTCGATCCGAAACCGATCTGCACGGTCGCCAGCGGAGTGAACGCATCAAAGTCCATGTTCCATGACGCGGAAACGGCCGCGAATAGGAGACCGGGATTCTCCGGGGCGTCGATCGGGATGCTGTGTTCGGAAAGGAAGCCCTGGACCGTTATCGACGCCGGGTCGGGGACGCCGCCGCTCTCGATCACCGCGCGGGCCGACGCAATGTCCTGCTGCCCGCCGGTCGTGACGCCAAAGCTGTCGTTGAATGCAGGTGACGCACAACTGGGCATTGCCGCGATCGTGCCGGCGAGCAATACGCCGGTTAGAGCGGCCAACATAATGAGACGCACAGTGCGCACGGACCCCAAGGTACGGAATCGATCTGTCATAAGGAATCTCCCACAAGATGGTTGACGGCTGGTTCTGCAGGGCGTCGCGGTGCTCAATTGTCCGTTGCCGAGAGTGTCCTGTCCAGTGCAGTCGCGATGTTTCCTGCCGCTCCTGTGGCGAAATGGGCGAAGTGTGGCAAAGCCGCCGTCCCGCGTAACTCGTTGTCTGACAACGTGTTATGCGATTTTTACCCGCGAACCTCGGCAAACTATCGTGGACGGCTTGCGGCGGCCCGAACCCCCTCGGCGCGGCGTGTGACGCGGCGGCGTCGGAAGGCGCTCGCCAATGCCACCGATAGACACGCGACCCCCAATTGTCGTATACTGGCATCTGTCGGGAATGAAGTGCACGTCTTGGAACGGAAATGAGGGGAGCCACGATGATGCGACTGCGTACACGACTTTGTTGGGTGGTGGGAACCGCAATCCTGATTTCAAGCGTGTCGCCGCTTGCGCGCGGGAACATAAACCTCCTATGGGTACCGGAGGCGCAAACCGTCAACGTCGGTGACACGGTGCAGATCGGTCTGATGGCTGTTTCGGACGAC
>JADFHG010000345.1 GCA_022567365.1 Planctomycetota bacterium
ATACGAAGACTGGAAGTAAGCATATGCCTCGCTCGATTCACAGAGACTCGCGACGTAGTGCGTTTACCCTGATCGAGTTGCTCGTCGTCATTTCGATCATCTCGCTGCTGATATCGATTCTGCTGCCGTCGCTCAGCCGGGCTCGTGAGCAGGCCAAAAGCGTTCATTGCCTCGCACGCTTCCACGAGTACGGCGTCGGGCTTCAAACGTATACGAGCCTCCGGTATGGGCTGCCGACGGCCCGGTGGACGCCGACCGACCTCGAAGATTCGACGGTGGAGGTCGAGTACGGTTGGGCCGAGTTATTGTTCGCCCACGCATACCGCGAGAAAGTCGATATCGCCGCGGATTACCCCGCACAGCGAAACCTCGACGGGCAAAAGTGGGAACGGTACTTCATCTGCCAGGCAGTTGGCGACGAGAGCGAAAACAGCGGCCACTACCGCGTCTATCTCCCCGCTTGGTCCTGGGGCACATACACACTGGATCCGGATGGAACCTACGGCGACGACACGCATGCCAACCCGAACTACGGCGTCGCGCTCGAGCGCATTCGCCTAAGGCTCCCCATCCTTGGAGACGCCAACGACCGGTCCGAGCGGGGCGACGGCATCGGCAATGACGATTGCAGCTATATCGACGGCGGCGAGGCCAACACGGCCGGATCGAACAGCGCAACCACCGGCAACCGGTTCTCGGACCGTCACTATGGCGGCACCAACTTCCTATTTCCGGACCTCCATGCGTCGCGCGAGACGAAGCTCCGCGAGGAACTTGCCGAGGACTTCGACCTCAACGGGGTAATTGACATCGAGGTTTTCCCGTAGCCCTTCCTCGTAGCAGCGGACCCCCTTCATCGCCGCCGCCCTTTCCTCGGGGCGGCCATCCTCTCGGCGCGGCGACAGCCCTTTGGTTGTCGCGGTCGCTCCCCGGTGGCGGCCGTAGAAGCTCGCGAGCGTTTCACATGCCTACGTCCGCCGCGGGGGGCGGACGCTACCCGTTTGGAGTCGCGACGCTACGCATAGAGCTCTGCCCGTGGTCCGACGCCCGACCAGTTGCCACAGCGCCGCGAGTCGCTACACTCGCCCCTTCGTCCGAAACAACGAGCGGATCAGAATGCGAATCACCGATATCCTCGAAAAGGAATGTGTGCGAGTTCCGTTGGCCGCGGAAGACAAGATCGGCGCCATTACGGAACTCGTCGATCTCCTGCACGAACAGGGCCGGATCACCGATAGGAACGCGGTCTTGTCGGCCGTGATCGCGCGGGAAAAGACCCGCTCGACCGGAATCGGGCACGTGCGCGCCGTCCCACACGGAAAATCCGCGGGGTGTCCCGCGTTGACCATGGCGGTCGGCGTGCCGACGACGCCGATCGACTTTTCAAGCGTCGATGGGGCTCCGTGTAGGGTCGTGGTGCTCCTGGCTAGCCCGGCCGACGAGATGGGTCCGCACATACAAGCCCTGGCACGTGTCAGCCGCCTCTGGTTGACGGAGACCTTTCGCGCGGACGTCGCCGCCGCAACTTCCGCCGACGAGTTGTACGATGCGATCGTTCGTCATCAGGGGTGATCGCCTTGGCCGATCGGATGCCCGCGCCCCGTTGATGCGGAACCTGGTGCGCGTTACCCTTGGGCCAGATTGTGGACAGGCGGCCAGCCCTGTCGGCAGGCTGGCGATGCGCGTCACCGTCACCGCTTCATCCGACTCCGAAGGATTGAAATCCCACTAGGCGATTATGCACAACGACACACTGAAACTCACCGCTCCGGCGGTCATTTATCACGAACGCCGCGCCCGACTCGCCGCGTCTCTGACGCGCCCCCTCGTGATTCTCGCGGGAAGGGCTCGGATCAGAAACGCGGGGAACGCACTTCATTTCCGCGCGGGCAGCACATACCTCTACTACGGCGGCCCACCAATCGAGGGCGCGGCATGGATCATCGAGCCCGACAGCAAGGGGGACGAGGGCTGCACGCTCCTGCGTCCCGACGTTGGTCCCGATGAGGGGGTTTGGACCGGCGCGACTTCCGTTGATTCCGTATTGGCCGACGCCACCGGCATTCCGTCGAAAAACGTAACGGGGTGCGACGCGCTTGAATCACTGCTCAACGGGCGTAGCGGGGGATACGTTTGCCCCTCGTGCTGCGAATCGTTGGCGTGGATGACCAAGGCCGGATTGGAGCCGGCGAGCGCCGACGAGCGCTCCGCGATCATCCAGATGCGCAACATCAAAGATCAGCACGCGCTGGCGGCGATGCGACGCGCAGCCGAGGCGGCCGTCCAAGCCCATTTGGCCGCGATGAAGGCGACCACCCCGGGGCGAAACGAACGGGACGTAGCCGCCGCGCTGAGCGCGTCGTTTGTCGCCGCCGACTGCCACCCTTCGTTTGAGCCGATCGTGACTGTCCGTGGCGACATTCTCCACGCACCGGGTTATTGCCGCGAATTGGCGGCCGGGCAATTGCTGCTGGTCGACGCGGGTGCGGAGGAGCGCGGTGGATACGCCTCCGACATCACCCGGACGTACCCCGTAAACGGCGAATTCACCGGTGTTCAACGACACCTGTACGATACCGTGCTCCGCGCGCTCACCGAAGCGACCGCGGCGTGCATACCCGGCGCCAGGTACCGCGACGTACACGATCTGGCGGCGCGGGTTATTTGCGAGGGGCTGGTTGCGGCCGAGCTGCTCGTCGGGGACGCGGCGGAACTGGCAGGCAGAGGCGCGCATACGCTTTTCTTCACACATGGTATTGGTCACCTGATCGGGCTGGACGTACACGATATGGAGGACTTCGGCGACCTTGCCGGATATCCGCCGGACCGCACCCGCCGACCCGAGTTCGGCAGCAAGTTCCTGCGTCTAGATCGCGACCTCGAACCGGGAATGACCGTAACCGTCGAACCGGGTATTTATCTTTCCCGCGCGGTATGGGAACGCGACGATCTGACCGCTCCTTTTGCCGACGTGGTCAACCGTTCGGCCGTCGATGCCTTGATCGCCGACGAGTTTGGCGGGATTCGGATCGAGGACACAATCCACGTGTTGGGTAGCAATGTTTCCGGCCCGGAAATCCTGACGAGGGATCTACCCAAGGACGCCGATTCGGTTGCTTCATTGGTAGCCTCCGGTTGATGGAAGGCGGTATCGTAGCGGCCATCCCCAACAGCGTAGCGGCCTGTTGAAGAAGTCCGCGTAGCGTCCGCCCCCTGTGGCGGACGTGGCTTTCGAATCCGTTATCGCCGTCCTACGTCCGCCGCGGGGGGCAGACGCTACGAACTCGGGTGGACAACACTTTTTCAACAGGCTGGTAGCGGCCGCTCCTTGCATCGGTCCCCCATATTTTTTCAACACGCTGCTATTGTAGTGATTCAGAATCTGGGAGGCGAATCCCGATCGGAATCGCGCCCGTCAGGAAGCTGGCCGGCCGGCCCGGTGTACCGGTGCCGGGGAAGCGGATCGACCAATCCCAATACCCCTCCTCTCTCACGGTCGGGGTTCGGATAAGAGGACATCCCCTTGAATCCCTACACTAACGACTCCGCCCGGAGAGCTTGCGGTAGGACGGCTTTTCGCCGGATTGCCCGATGCGAATTCGATGGTTCACCGGGACGTCGGTCGTTTCGGTTATCTTCCCATCCGGCCAGGTCACGCGAAGGCTGAGTTTGCCCAGTTTCGATTCGGTCGCGAACCCCAACCCGAAATAGGCAATCGGCGCATCGACGGATTGAAAGCTCCCCCCGCCGAGGATCCAACGACGCTGCGTTCCCGACGGTGTCGTCAATTCAACCATTGCGCCGTATCCGTGCCGGTTGCCGGCCGGTCCGATCAGTTCGACCACTGCGCGGTTCGTAAGAGGGGTGTCGTTGCGAAACACACGCACACACCCGTTGAGCGTCGTCATGACGATGTCGACGTCACCATCGCCGTCAAGGTCGCCGAACGCCGTCGAACGTGCGGAAAACCTTTTCTGAAACATGTCTCCGGCATTGTTCGCGCGATGGAAGCGTTTTCCTCGACGGTCGAGAAGCAGCGGAACCTGTTCGTAGTCCGAGTCGATGGAATGACCGGCGGCTTCGGGATAGACGTGGCCGCTCGCGATGAACAGATCCTCGTCGCCGTCGCAGTCGAAGTCGTACAACCCAGTCCCCCAAGACAGAAACGGCATGCTCATCATCGCCAATCCATATTGGCTCGTTCGGTCGTCGAAGAACCCATCGCCGAGATTCAAATGGAGCGTGTTCGTATCGCTCGAGAAGTTGGTCGAGAACAAGTCCGGATAGCCGTTACCGTCCACGTCGCCGATCGCCACACCCATCGTGGCCTGGGTGTGTCCGTCGTAGTTCGCGGCCACACCGGCAATCATACCCACCTCCTCAAACCTGCCTGCACCTAGATTGTGGAAGAGAAAGTTCTCCGTGGAGTCGTTCCCTACAAAGATATCCGGTTTCCCATCGCGATCGAAATCGAAGATTCGCACACCCAAGCCGTATCCCGGAGTCTCGGGCACGCACCCGCGCTGCGTGGTGGCGTCGCGAAACCGCCCGCCGCCCATGTTTTCGTAGAGAACGTCGCCCTGTGGCGTCAGTCCCGACGGCCCCGCCATGACCGGGGCGCCCTTGAACGTCTTCCCGCGACGGTCCGGTGGGTTGTTC
>JADFHG010000346.1 GCA_022567365.1 Planctomycetota bacterium
TGCTCGTTTGCCGCCATCCATGCTCCTGGCAGTTTGTTGACAACGTAGCGTCGTCCGCCCGTGCTCCTCGCAGTTTGTTCAAGACGTAGCGTCCGCCCCCCGTGGCGGACGTTGATCGCCGAAGACCCGGACCAACGACACCGCCCTCGCGCTATTCAACGGCCTGCTAACGCTCAGCCCCTGGCGATCTTGATTCCGTCACGACCTCGAGGAGTTCGATCGCGGCCGCGTCGTTGCAGTGAATCACGCCGAGCCTTCCGTAGACCGCTTCATCCTTCGCCCGCGATAAGCGCCGTGCGTACGGATGGTCGTGCTCGAGCCTCAAATAGCTTACGGGCTCGATCAACCGCATGACGTTGTGGCGAATGAGAATCTCACCCAGCGGCGCCGACCGATCGAGGATTTCCCGACGCACGGGTTCGGGGACGAGCGAGAGGTCCATCCGAACGACTCCGAGCTCCACGACGTGGTCCGTTCCGACCGCTGAAAGCAGGATCATGCGTCCATAGGCGTCACCGGACTCGTTGTGCTGAAGCACGCGAAGCGTTACCGGTCCGCCGTGGTAACGTTCGAGCGTCGTGGTCATGTGGTCTCGATGGTCGAGCAGCGTACGGTAGGGCGCGGGCATTTCGTCGGGCTGAACCTCTTTGATACGGTCCAGGCACAATTCGTCCGCGGCAAACCCGTCAACCAGCCGTAAGAGCGCGTCGCTCACTCGTTGCTGCATCGCTGTCTTTCAAAGAACCGGTTACGTATACCGAATGTCACGAAACGCGGGCTCGAAGAAATACGGCAGCAGCCCATCGACGCGCAGGAGCCCCTCGCGCGAGAGTCGGATCTGTTCGTCGCCCACGGTCGCGAAGCCCTTTTGGACGAGTGCCGCGAACCCGTCGGCGAACTCCACCGCGATATCCACGCCGAACTTTTCCCGGAAGTAGCCCCGGTCGAGGCGACCCGTCTTCATTTGCAGGATCATCTCGCGAATGAGCAGTTGCTTCTTGCTGACCGGCAGTGCACGGTGAATCGGCAACCTGCCGGCTTCGAGCGATTCGATGTATTGAGCCCACCCGTCGAGGTTCTGATAGTGCACACCGGCGAAGTGCGAGAACGACGCGACACCGGTGCCGACCATATCCGCACCGTGCCACAGCGCGTCACGATACACGAACGCCCCCCCCCGAGCCGCGGGCTTCAGCCCGCGCGATGGTTCGCCTTCTTGCCGAGCCTCGGGCTTCAACCGGCGCGATGGTTCGGCTTCTTCCCGAGCCGCGTGCTTCAGCCCGCGCGACGTCTCGCCCCCATCTCGATCTGCACTTTCCACGTCGCCCCGCTTGACCAGCGTATACGCGCTCGACACGTCGTATCCCGCGGCCTCAAACACCTTGAAGGCATGGTCCACCCACCGCCGCTTGGTCGGCCAATCGGCGACCGGAATCGCTTCCCCGCCGCGCGAAGCCGTTCGCCAGAGCACCGTGTTGTGCGGCACTTCCATTTGATAAATCGTCACGCTGTCCGGTGCAAGCGCGAGGGCTTTTTCGACGGTGTCGATCCACTTGCGTTCCGTCTCGCCGACCATCCCGGCGATCAGGTCGATGTTGATCTGATCGAACCCGACGTCGCGCGCCCACCCGTACGAACGGTAGACCTCGGGCGATTTGTGCGCCCGACCGTTGATCTCGAGGACGGCATCGTCGAAGTGCTCGATCCCGAGGCTGAGTCGGGTCACGCCGATGGCCTTGATCGTCTCGAGCTTGCCCTTCTTGAGTGTGCCCGGCTCGCATTCAAACGTCACCTCGCGGGCCGCGTCCCACGTCCAATGGCGACTGATTCCGTCGATCAGTCGCAGTAACTGCTCGCTGCTCAGAAACGACGGAGTGCCCCCGCCGAAGTAGACGAATTCGAACTGCCGCCCGCCGATACCCGCGCATTCGGCATACAGCGCGACCTCCCGAGCGAGGGCGTCGATGTAGACGTCCACGTCGCGGGCGTTCTTGTCGGTATACACGCGGAAGTAGCAAAACTCGCATCGTTTCCGACAGAAGGGGATGTGCAGGTAGAGCCCGAGCGGCGGCGAAACACTCCCGCCGTCCGCACACCGCCGTTCGACCGGCGTGTCCAGCGCCGTCACCGCCGCCGGCACGTGTTCCGGCGACCACACCGAATACGGCGGATAGTTCGACACGAAGTAGCTGCCCACCTCGGTCGCCTTTTTCTCTTGTGTTACTTCAAGTTCCATGCTTTACCAATTCAGGCGGGGCGGCCGGTCGCGGCGAGTCCACGATGGAGCGCTGACCGGCGCCGCCTTGCCGCCGCCGCCCCGTGCGGCTTTGCCGTCCGTTCGCGGGTTCCCGCGAGTGCCGCTCCTCCGGCCGTTCCTCCCTGAGTATAACAGAAGCGGGCCCGAAGCCTTGTATGACTTGGTCGGGAAGTGTGGCGCGCACTTTTGACACGAGTTTGACATCGGTCTCGAACGGCCTTTGGCACGACTTTGACGCTGGAGCATTTCGCGCTTCTGTCTTCCAAGCCGCAGGCCGCGCCGAGCCGCATGCTTCAGCTTGCGCGATGTTACGGGGTCAACCGAGCCGCGAGCTTCAGCCCGCGCGGTGTTACGGACTTATCCGAACCGCGGGCCGCGCTGAGCCGCATGCTTCAGCTTGCGCGGTCTTACGGCGTGAACTCCATGAACGCCCGTTGGAAACCGGCCGCGTCGCGGAGGTCGATCGCGCCGTCGGCGTTGAAGTCGAAGGGCGCGCAGCCGGGCTCGAGCGGGCCGCCGTTGGGGCCGGTTAGGCATTGCGTGAAGAACGCGTAGTCGTCGAGGTCTACTGTTTGGTCGCAGTTGTAGTCGCCGATGCCGAATTCGTATGGACCCATGTCGATGAAGTCGCAGAGGACGCGGGCGTGGCCGTCGAGGTCGGTCTCGCCGGGGTCGTCGGTGAGGAAGGGGTCGCCCGCGCCGATGGCCGGGGAGTCGGGCAGGACGCGGAGGTTCCCTAAATCGTCGTCGTCGGTGCCCCACTGCCCGTCGGGGCCGGGGTTCGGGATGGCGATGAACATGGGATCAGCGTCGATGTTGCCCACCCCCGGCCAGCCGCCTTGGACGATGCTGTAGGTGACGTCAATCTCGGAACCCGTGTTCTCGTTCAGGTCGATCTGCGGACCCTCGATCGTTGCGGTGTTGCCCCAGATGACGTTGTTGCTGAGGATGGGCGCCGAGCTCGGGAAGTTGATCGCGTGGATGCCGCCGCCGCTCGGGGCGAAATTGAACGCGATGAGGTTGTTCGTAATGATCCCGCGATCGTATCGGAGGTACATCCCGCCGCCGGCGGTCGCGGCCGTGTTGAAGGCGACGAGATTATTGCGGTAGACGGCAAACGTGCCGAAGAGGCCGAAACCGGTCCATGAAGTGATTCCGCCGCCGCCGTTGACGCTGGAGTCGCAGCGGTTGCCGATGACGATGTTGTGCTCGACGAGCGCAGTGGAGCGAGCGCCAATGTTGATTCCACCTCCCTTGAGCTCAGCCGAATTGCCGACAACGATGTTTCCGGATATCAAGGGACTACCCCAGTCTCCCGCATAAATGGCCCCTCCGCTGTCCGCGCTATTCTGGAACATCATGTTGTTGACGATGGAGGCAGAAGAAAGCCGGGCGCATACCGCCCCCCCTGTTCCGTTGAAATTCTGATTGTGTGAGGAGTTGAACCGAAACACGTTGTACGAAATGGTCGGTGCGCAATCCCGTATCTTTATCGCGCCGCCACCTACTTCCATTGCATCTCCAGTGCCTTTGGAATACGTGATGATAGTGTGGGAGACAGTAGAGTCATCCGTTGCGCCCTGGAGGAGAATCCCGCGCCACCCGGTGAGGACGTCGTCAGCTGTCATTGTGATCGGGGCATTAGGACTCCCCACCGCGAGCAGCGTGGCTTCCTGAACGATGATACGGTAATGTCCCAGAGCGCGGACGACGACTCCGGGAGTGATCGCGAGTATGCCCCCCGGTGGGACGACAACATCTCCGGTCATCAGGTAGGGATTGTGTTCCGCCGACCAAACACCTGACTGTTCGCCTTCCACTTCTGTAGCCCTTGCTGATGAAACCCAAGACAGTTCTACCATGCATGCACACAAGAGGACGGATCCTGCGAAGAAGCGACTCACTGTTTGTCTCCATGTTCAACCCGGCGTACCGGCGGTGAGAAACACACGCACGCCCGTCGGGCGGTCGACAACGTCGAACCGCCCGACGAGGATTTGGTATCTACAATCCAATCAAGTACAGAGTAGCCAACGCGCTCCTCTAGGGAACCTGAACTTCATCCGCCCCTAAATCGACATTGTCTCCGAACTGGCGCGGTTCGAGATCGATGTCAAATAGTCCACATCCAAACTCGCTACCGAGATCCTTCACCTGCGAATCACTTTGCAAATGAAAATCCCCCACCGTGACCACGAATTCCGGATCCAGGTTGGTGTTGCACGTATTGGGCTCGCCTGCGCAACACGTCTCCATTGCATCGAATTCCAGGAGGACGTTGGTGTCGTCCTCCAGCGGGCAAACCCCGTCCGTTCCGCCCGCGTCGGTGAAGGCGATATCCAGCGTCCCGTTGACCATCGCGATCTGGTTCCCACCGTCAGGCGCCGTGTTGTTCCAGAATA
>JADFHG010000347.1 GCA_022567365.1 Planctomycetota bacterium
CCAAGCGCCCCCAGCCGAGGGCGGCTGGGCTACAGAGGGCGGCTGGGCCACAGACGGCGACGGGCGGTCTGGCGCCGGCCGGTATTTCGAATTGAAAACGGCGGTTCTTCGTCCGTCACCTGCCGACTTTTGGCGCGTCGTGTGCCGACTCTTCGCCGCTCAGTGGCCGTTTTCTTCACAGAAATGCACGAAATGGTGGCTGGAAGGCCTTTTTCCGTTGCCAAATCGGCCGTTGTGCCGAATAATAAGGATGATGTGGCCGGTGTTGGCCGCACGGGCGACGGCGAGGCGGAAGGCCCCGGGGGTTCCGGGGAGACGGACGCTTCGTTCCCGTCGATTCGACACAGCCCGGATTCGACCGCGGACTCTTTCAGGATACGCCGATGTCAAAACGCAAGTCGCTAATACTGGTACCCGTCGCCGCCATCGTGGTCGCCGTCGCGTCGCCCGCCCAGGCCCAGCTCGCCGGCGGCGACGTGATCCGATCACCGCAGGCCGTTTGGAACAACTCCAACGCCGGAGCGGTCGCACAACGATCGCCGGGCAACATGGTGGCAGCCGGCGTCGCGCGCGCCCAGCTTACCAACCGAAGCGTTTCGCCGCATATCCAGATCACGGAGACCGGCGGTGAGTTGTCACCGGGCAAGATGTTCCTCATCGACGCAATCGGGATCATCTTTAGCGATCTAAACCTCGCCATCGTGGCGATACACAACGTGATACTCGCACAGGCCGGCCAGCCTCCGGTGATTCCGACGAGTATCCTGCCGGATCTGACCGGCGCGGACGACGGCGGACTCGACCTCGGCGGGATCATCGACCAATTGGGCGGGGTCTTCGGAGCGCGGTAGCCGCGCGACGGCTGTTGGATTCTCGTTTCGAGCCGTGCCTGCGCCGCCGCTGGTGTCTTACGGAACCTGCCACGCACGGGCACGCGCGTTTGCGTATGGCACCCGTCTGTCCCATTTCCCGATTTCCTATGCGGGAACCGCTGACACTTGTCACACACCAAACGCTGAGTGATCGCGCAGGCCTGTCCACGCCAGCTTGCTGGCAGCCCGCAGCTCGGAAGACAAGATCGGGAAATGCAGTAGCTCGTTCACGCCGCCCGCCGGACTTGCCACCCGCACGCCGACCGACGTCAACGCGATTCAGGCTTACCATGTGCCTCGAAACGGGACGGCCGACACCGATACGCCGCCGGCGACGATGACGGCGAAATCGGTGCCTTCGGTCACGGGTCGATCCCAATAGGCGGGTAGACGCCCGTAACGATATTCAGCATGTTTGTTTTCCGCGTCGCCCTGTTCCACGCGGTCAAACTCCGGCGGCAACGCGTCGATCGCAACGGGAACGCGGTGTATTCGATCTCGCGCGTCGTCGGGCATTGGCGCCGGCAGGTTAACATTCCAAAAGCCCGGCCCGGGAAGCGTTTCGCTCAGCAGCTCCGGAATCAGGGTCTTGAGAAAGGACGCGGCGGCTTTCCAATCCGTTTCGACATCGCGTCGGATCGCCTGCGAAACCGCGATTGACCGGCAACCCAGAATCGCGCCCTCTCGAGCGCCGGCGACCGTGCCGGAATAGAACGTATCGACGCCCGCGTTCGCGCCGCGGTTGACTCCGGCTACGACAACGTCCACGGCGTCCTCGATGAGCTCCGCGATTCCCAAGCGAACGCAATCCGCCGGCGTACCGTCGATGGCAAAGAACGCTCCGAACTCGTCATTCACCCGCTGCTCGACGGCTATCGGACTACGAAGGGACAGCGTGTGGCTGCAGGCCGACCGTTCGTCGCGCGGCGCCACCACCCGGACGGTCCCAAAATCGCGGATGGCGTCGTAAGCGGCGCGAAGACCCGGAGCATCACAACCATCATCGTTTGTCAAAAGGATATTCATACTTGGATTTTCGGTCCCTCGGCTCACGTTTCGACTACAAGAACACATCCTATTCTTGGCAATTCTACGGATCGAATCGTAGGTTTGGTTACGATAGATACCCCAAATTCTCACCGACCGACAGACCTCGATGTGTGAATAATGGGACAGGAGGGCGACACCGGATGACCGAGTCCATTGCGGGAACGCACGCGCGCGAACTGGAGTTGCCGTTATCGGCACCCCGAATCCGCGTGACCATCGGCATGGGATCCGCCGGTCAGAAGACGTGGAATCTTCATCGCCCCGTGACGCTCTTCGGATCGCAGCGCACCGCACACATCGCCCTTCGCCATCGCGACATCTGCCGGGCGCATTGCACGATCATCAACACAGGCGCACACGTTCTACTGAAGGATCTTCACACGACCGGTGGTACGTGGGTCGACAAGGAACGCATCACACTGGTCGTGCTCGAGGATGGGGACACCATTCATATCGGTCCGACCGCGATCCAGGTTGCTATTCAAACGGGAGTGGAGACCGCCGACGACTCCGCGTTCGGCCTTCAATTCGTCGAACCGACCCGAATGGGCCTCAACATTGTTCTCCACGACGTCGAACAGGCGAGATCCTATCCGATTGAATCGGCCGTGACCCTCATCGGACGGCATGAGGACGCGGAGATCCACCTCGGCGACGACGGCGTATCCACAAAGCACGCGCTCATCTTCCGGTTCGGGGCCTACGCGTGTATTTGCGACCTCGGGAGTCGCAACGGGACATGGATCGGCGACAACCGACAACGTGTGGCCCGCCTCGACCATGGCGACCGGATCCAGATCGGCCCCCATACGCTCATGGTAGACATCCCGGACCTCCGGCGCACCACGACGCGACGAATCGACGATACGGTCGATGGCGCGGATCAAACCAGCAACGGTCTGCACCGATGGCCAAACCCAATGAGGCGCCTTCGCGAAGAGCCTCACGGCGGCGCCGCGCTCGCGCTCGATCCGAACTCCGTCAAAGGCGGAGCCGATCCCGCGGAACCGGGCGCGCTCGGCGCGCTCACGAGTATTGCCGAGGGTATCGCGGGCCTGGAGTCGGAAGTGGCCGATTCCTGGGACCGTGTGAACGTCGAGGGTTCACCGGCGATCACCCAAGACGATGGCGCGGACGTCAGACATCGAGACGTGGGTGATTGGAAAGCGGAGCTGGAGGCGCGTGACGCCGCACTACGCGGGCAGTTGCTGGAGATCACACGATGCCTCGAGTCGCTCGGACTCCGCGAACGACAACTCGCCCTCGAGGCGACTCGCATCGAGGCGCGAAGCGTCGAGTTGGACACCCGTGAGAAAGCCCTGGGCGAGCACGAACACGAGTTGGAGCGTCGCGAGCGGGCGGTGGCACAGCGCTGGGCTCGATTCGCTTCGAAGGGAGCACACGGCGGTGGCGGTAGGTAAGGATCCGCGCAAGAATAACTGGTTCAATCGGCACGACTGTCATTCTGAGCGCAGCGAAGAATCTCACGAGAATTGCAGGTGAGATCCTTCGCTTCGCTCAGGATGACGACCAGGAAAACGGTCCGGTTATTTCTGCACGGATCCTAACGATTCCACCCTGCGAAACGACCGGCGTCGAAATACGACGCCACCTTGGATCGATTCGGTCGAGGGCGCCCTGCGCGCCGTCGTCACCCACCGAGAAAATTGGCGATCAACCTCGAACCAACCTCGGTCAGGAAACTCTCCGGGTGAAATTGAACCCCCTCGATCGGCATCGTTCGATGCCGAATACCCATCAGCTCATCGCGATCGGTGCGCGACGTAACGATGAACTCATCCGGGATGGTCGTCGGGTCAATGGTCAGCGAATGATACCGAGTGGCCGTGAACGGATTCGGTAGTGCCGCATATACACCGTTTCCATCGTGATTGACGGGACTCGTTTTGCCGTGCATCAGCCTCGCAGCGCGCACGATTCTCGCGCCGAATGCCGCGCCGATGCACTGATGCCCCAGGCACACGCCAAGTAGGGGCACATCGCCGCCGAGTCGTTTGACGAGATCGACACTGATCCCCGCATCGCCCGGCGTGCCGGGTCCCGGAGAGATGATGACGTGCTCGGGCTTCCACGAGAGAACATCGTCTACCGTCGCCGCGTCGTTGCGAACGACGCGGATTTCTCGATCAAGTCGCAATGCCCCAACCATCTGCACGAGGTTGTAGGTGAACGAATCGTAGTTATCGATGACGAGAATCACGCACGTAGCCTACGGTCAATGACGTCCTTGAGCAACGCGGAACACGGCGCAGGTGCCCTGGCAGCCCGTTGAAAAAGTCTGTGGGACCGACTTTCCAGTCGGTCAAACATCGTTGGTGGCCCGAAAACGACGGACTGGAAAGTCCGTCCCACAAAGTATCCTGTTCTTCAACAGGCTGCTAGTGTAGTGTTTCATGATTGCCGACGGTTTTGCCAACCGAACCGCGACCGTAAGGGAGCGGATTCCCTGGTCCACTCCCTTACGGTCGCGGTTCAGATAAGATGCGGACAGCGTGAGAAACTACACTAGCAGGCGCGGGGTTTGGTTCCGATTGCGAGTGCTCGACGGTGGTGATACCATGCGCGGCGACTCGTACCTTATTTGAGGATCCCTTTCACGCGAGACGTTATGAACGCAGGCAACTCGAGCAGAGACGAACTCGTCGCGCGCATCGAAGAAAGGCCCATCAGGGCGATCATACGAACCGCCGAACAACG
>JADFHG010000348.1 GCA_022567365.1 Planctomycetota bacterium
TGACCGCCAATTTCCGGAGGAAACTATCCCTGGACGGCGGAATCGGGGTGATGGCGGCGCTACTCGTCGCATGGTTCACCACGCGCCACGTTGTGCGGTCCGCCGAGGAGTTGACGGTGGCGGCGCGACGAATGGCGGCCGGCGACCTGGATTCACCCATCGATATCCACGCCCAGGACGAGATCGGGGAGCTGTCCGAGAGCATCGAGTCGATGCGAAGACAACTATCTTCCGCCGCCGCGGAACGGGAACGGACACGGCACGAGCTTGAGGTGCGCGTCGTGGAGCGGACGAGGCAGTTACGCGAGGCGCTACGCCAGGCGATCTCCGGCCAGGAGGGGGAGAGGCAGCGCCTTGCTCGTGATCTTCACGATGAGGTTGCACAGGAGTTGATCATCCTGACACGCGCGATAGATGGCGTCCGCCGCCGTGTCGCGGTCAATGGCGGCGACGGACTGGCCGAACTCGAGTATATGGAGGACCTGGCGCGGAATACGCTGGCCACGGTCAGGCGCTTTTCCAGGGACCTGCGACCCTCGGTGCTGGACGACCTGGGACTGGTCCCGGCGCTACGCTGGATGGGCGCCGACACGGGTGACCGGACGGGCGTCGTTGTGACCGTCATTGAGGACGGCGGCGCGCCGGAGCTTGACCCGAACACCACGCTGGCGCTCTTCCGGATAGCGCAGGAGGCGTTGCACAACATTGAACGCCACGCTGAAGCGACCGCCGTGAGCATCACGGTAAGCGGCAAAGACGGCTGGACCTCGCTGGCGGTGAGGGACGACGGCCGCGGGTTCCATGCAATGAAGCGGCGTGAAGAATATGAACGTAGCGGTCATGTCGGAATCCTGGGCATGACAGAGCGCGCGGAGCTTGTCGGTGGGCGGCTGTTCATAACCAGCGAGGTGGGACGGGGAACAACTGTGACGGCGAGGGTGCCGTCAGAGGTGGTCGCAGATGGCGCTCCGGCCTTAATGGTCGGCGATATCGATGAGCCCGCGCCGGACGGCTGAGACGACGGCCTCGGTGCGTGAACTGACTCTCAACTTGTTGAAGATGTTCCGCATATGGGTCTGGACTGTGCGAGGGCTCAGGCTGAGTTCGTCGCCGATCAATGCGTTGGTGAGGCCGCGTGCCGCAAGCGTGAGAACCTCGCGCTCCCGTCGAACCCGCAACGCCCGGTGAACCCTCGAGTTCAAGATCGGCGCCTCACCGGGTTACGCCTTCCCGATTCTGAATCACCATGCGGACCCGTCGCGGACTTCCACCGTTACCGGTGGGGTGCGATCACCCGATCTCAATGACCGTGCGCAATCGCGCAAACGGCCCCGGCTTTGCAGCACCGTGCATGGCTGGCACCGGCAAAGCCACCTTGCGCGGCGGTTTGCCGGCAGCCCGCGGCGCGTAACATGGGCCAACTCGTGTGATGGCGTGCCGCGGGCTCCGCACGACACGGGCGAGCTACCGCTTGCCGACGGCACCGGTGGTTCGAAGTATCACATAGCACAAGGACGGGATCGCATTGGCCGACCGAGACGGGGGCGATTAGGATGGGTGTATGGTCGAAGCCCTTCTCATCTTCATCGCTGTGGTCGTTACGGCTGTCGTCGTCGTCCAGGTGATCCTTCTGCTCCGCAGGCCGGGGCTCGAGATTCAGGCGCGTCTGCAGGGTGTTGAGGAATCGCTGGGAAATACCGAGAGGGCGATGCGCGACGAGTTCGCGAGGAGCCGCGAGGAGGCCGGCAGACAGGCAAAGGGGCTCCGCGACGAGGTGGGCACGACGCTCAAACAGGTCGGCGACTCGCTCATCAACAGCTCGGGCGAGATCTCCAAGATGCAAAAAGACCAGCTCGCGGCGCTCACGGACAGGTTGGCGAAGATGGCCGACGCGACCGATCGTCGCTTCGAGGCGCTGCGTGAGACCGTCGATTCCCGCCTGAAACAGATCCAGGACGACAACACGAAGAAGCTCGAGCAAATGCGTCTGACGGTGGACGAGAAGCTGCAAAGCACGCTCGAGAAACGGCTCGGCGAGTCGTTCAAGCTGGTCAGCGAACGTCTGGAACAGGTTCATAAAGGTCTGGGCGAAATGCAAACGCTGGCCGCCGGGGTCGGCGACCTCAAACGCGTCTTGACCAACGTGAAGACGCGGGGAGGATGGGGCGAGGTTCGCTTGGGGGCGCTGCTCGAACAGGTGCTCGCGCCGGGGCAGTATGAGAAGAACGTCGAGACGATCCCCGCGAGCGGCAGACGTGTCGAGTACGCCGTCAAGCTCCCCGGTCCGGACGATTCGCCCGATCGGGTGGTCTGGCTTCCGATCGACGCCAAGTTTCCGCAGGAGGATTACCATCGCCTGCTCGACGCGCAGGAAGCGGCCGATCCCGAACGCGTCGAAGTGGCCGCGAAGGCGCTGGAACGCGCGGTGAAGAAGTCGGCCAAGGAGATCCAGGAGAAGTACATCGGACCGCCGGCGACGACCGACTTCGGCATCATGTTCTTGCCGACCGAGGGATTGTACGCGGAGGTTCTGCGTCGCGCCGGAATTGTGGAGGATCTTCAGCGGGAGTTTCGGGTGTCCATCGCGGGTCCGACGACGCTGGCTGCGTTGCTGAACAGTTTGCAGATGGGTTTCCGCACGTTGGCGATCCAGAAGCGCTCGAGCGAAGTGTGGGTCCTGCTGGCGGGCGTCAAGGAAGGGTTCGGCAAGTTCGGCGACATTCTCGACGGTGTCCAGAAGAAGCTCGGCACTGCGTCGAAGTCGATTGAGGATGCCACCAGGCAGACACGGACGATCGAGCGGAATCTCCGCAAAGTGCAGACCCTACCGGAAGCGCCGGCGGAGTCGGATACTCTGTCTTTGGACCAGGAATGACGTATGACTGAGTCGCGTAATCGATCGAGTGATCTTCGCGGTTTGATGGCGCGCGGCGTGGTGATGATGCCCGGCGCGATCAATGCGCTCAGCGCCCGGCTCATCGAGCGCGAGGGCTTTGACGCGATGTATCTCTCGGGTGCGGTGCTGGCCAACTCCGTCGGCGGCGTGGCGGACGTGGGAATGATGACATTGACCGAGGCCCGCGACCATGCCGACCACATTGCACGGGCTACGTCGATCCCGATCATCATGGACGCCGACACGGGCTACGGCGGGGCGGACAACGCCGCCCGCACCGTGCGGGTGCTCGAATCGGTCGGGGTGAGCGGGATTCACCTCGAGGACCAGGAGTTTCCCAAGAAGTGCGGCCACCTCGAGGGCAAGAAGCTCGTGCCCGTCGAGGAGATGTGCGCGAAAATCGCCGCGGCGGCGTCGGCCAAGACAAGCCCGGACTTCTTGCTGCTCGCCCGCACGGACGCCCGGGGCGTGACCGACTACGACGATGCCGTTGCCCGTGCAAACGCGTACTTGACCGCCGGCGCGGACGGTATTTTTCCGGAGGCCCTCGAGACCCGGGAGGAATTCGCACGCTTTGCCAAAGATGTTGACACGATCCTGCTGGCCAATATGACCGAATTCGGCAAGACGCCCTACCTGACGGCTGACGAGTTCGGCGAGATGGGGTACAATATCGTCATCTTCCCGGTGACCCTGCAGCGCGTCGCGATGAAGGCGATCGAAGACGCATTGCGGGTCATCAAGAGGGATCGTTCGCAGAAGTCGATCATCGAGCGCATGCAAACGCGGCAGGAACTATATGACGTGTTGGGGTACGATATTTAGCGGCCCGTTGTAAACCACCGGGTAGCGTCCGCCCCCCGCGGCGGACGTGGCTTTCGAGATCGGTATCGCAGTCCTACGGCCGCCACAGGGGGCGGCCGCTACAGAACCGGGGCGGCCGCTATTTTTTTTCGGCGGCGCACGACGTTTTCAACAGGCTGTTAGGGTGCGGGGCGCTGGGGATGCCGACCGTCGACAGGCAACCCCGGGCGCGGTCGATTGTCGCGCCTACGTTTTTCAAATGGAGCTAGCGGAATGACTTCCGACAACTACCGAGCCAAGCCGGGCCTGGAAGGCGTGGTTGCCGGCGACACCGAAATCGGCTGCGTCGATCAGGGCAAGCTGCTGTATCGCGGCTATCCCATTGCGGACCTCGCCGAGAACGTCGTCTTCGGCGAAGTCGCCTACTTGTTGCTATACGGCGAGTTGCCGAACCAGGCGCAGCTAGAGTCCATTCGCAACATGCTTGACGGATTTCACGGGCTTGCGCCGGGGGTCATCGATGCAATCCGGAGCATTCCGAAGGACGTGCCGATGATGGACGTATTGCGGACCGGCGTATCCATGGCCGGCCACTTCGACCCCGTCCGGGGCAACTCGCCGGACGATCTTCGCAAGCGATCCGTCTGGCTGATGGCGGTGACGGCCGACGTGGTCGCCGCGCGGTATCGCATGGTGAACGGCAAGGAGCCCGTCGAGCCCAAACCCGGCCTGTCCCACGCCGCGCAGATTCTCTACATGTGCCACGGTAAGGAGCAAGACGAGACGTCGGTGCGCATCCTGGATCTCACGCTCGTGCTCTACGCGGAGCACGAATTCAACGCGAGCACGTTCACCGACCGGGTGATCGCATCGACGACGTCGGACATGGTTTCGGCCGTCACCCGCTCGATCGGCGCGCTGAAGGGTCCGC
>JADFHG010000003.1 GCA_022567365.1 Planctomycetota bacterium
GCCGCGACACTACCTCGCCCTGCCGCCGTGCCCCCGAAACGTCCGCGTCGGGCTGAATTCGCCGAGCTTGTGCCCGACCATGTCCTCCGTCACTTGCACGGGGAGAAACTTATGTCCGTTGTGAACCTCGAATTTCTGTCCCACGAACTCCGGAACGATCGTACACCGCCGCGCCCAAGTACGAATCGCGACCGTCGAGTTCTGACTCTTCGCACGCATCACCCGGTTGAAGAGCTTCTCGTCGACGAACGGTCCTTTTTTTTGCGATCGAGCCATCCGATTCACCACTCCACACGGCGAAGCCGCCGCACAAATCGTTCCATCTCACGCCTGTCTTACACCAATCCGTCCGCCGGCGTCTGCCTATCGCGGCCTGGGCAATTGTCCATATCGCCTCGACTTCCGGCGACGGAGAATCCGGGGGTTCGACACCTTGTTGGGAGACCGGGTGCGTCCGCCTTTCGCCAAGACACCGGTGGCGCTGCACGGGTGCCGACCGCCTCCGCTTCGACCCTCGCCGCCACCAAGCGGGTGTGCGACCGGGTTTTTCGCGGTACCACGCACATGCGGACGCCGCCCTCGATGTCGTGTGCGGCCCGCTTTGCCCCACCGGAGATTCTGGTGGTCGGCGTTGCCAAGGGTACCGATTGTCGCGCGGCATTCCGAACGGACCTCACGCATTTCGCCCGACGGGAGAACCAGAATGGCCCACTGGTCGTTTCGCGAAAGAAGCCTCGCCGACGCGCCGGCGCTCCGCGCCAGCTTGCCGCCCTGTCCGGCGTTGAGCTCCACGTTATGCACGTCCATTCCCTGCGGGATCTTTTTGAGCGGCATTGCGTTGCCGGTCTTCGGCTCCACGGAAGGGCCGCTCTCGATGACGTCGTCCACGCCCAATCCCGCGGGCGCCAAGATGTAGCGCTTCACTCCGTCGGAGTATTCCACCAGGGCGATGTGGCACGATCGGTTCGGATCATACTCCACCGCCCGCACCGTGCCCGGAACCCCGTCGTAGGTTCGTTTGAAGTCGATGATCCGATAGATACGGCGCGCTCCGCCTCCGCGATGGCGGCACGTGATCCAACCATGGTGGTTTCGACCACCGTGCTTCTTCAGTCGCTGGCAGAGCGATTTCTCCGGGCGCTTTCGCTTGTCCGAAATCTCGGAGAAATCGTTGACCGTCGACTGCCGTCGGCCCGGTGACGTCGGCTTGTATTTCTTGACTCCCATTCCGTGCTCTACGTCGTCGTTCGCTCAGGTTGCCGCTTGGCGCCGGCCCCTGGCCTAGAACAAATCAATATGGCTGTTCGGTCCTAGAACCACAACGGCCTTCTTCCATTTCGGCGTCGATCCCATTTTATAGCGCACGCGCCGCGGCTTACCCTTACGATTCGATGTACGCACCGAGATCACCTTCACATCGTAGATCTTCTCGATCGCCTGACGAATCATCGGCTTGGACGCCTTCGGGTGAACCTCGAACGCGAAGGATCCACCGCGAGCAGGCCGACTGCGCGTCGCGTCTTGCGACTGCTGGGCCTGATGCGTGCCCTTCTCCGTCACCAACGGTCGCTTCACAATGTGGTAAATGTCCATGAGATTCGCACCGTCTCCGACCGGTCGGCCGGAGCCAACCGCCTACGTGTCGAATGCCTGGTCCCCGGAAGTCCCCGCCCCGAGACAAAGGGGATCATCCACGAGCCGCGCAAAAGCCGGCTTTGTGAAGATCAACTTTCGGCGGCGAAGTATCTCGTACACGTGGATCTCGTGAACACGCCGCACTTCGGTCTTGGGAATGTTGCGTGCGGAGAGGTAGACGTTCTCGGAGGGGCCGTCCATCGCCAGGACGCACCCATTGTCCGCGCCCAACGCAGCCAGCATCGATGCCATTGTCCTGGTCTTGGGGGCATCCATCTCCAACCCGTCCACGATCATCACGTCTTCCGATAGAATCTTCGCCAAAATCGCGCTTTGTCGCGCGAGGCGCCGCATGTGCTTGGGGAAACCTTTCGTCGATTGCCCGCCGCGGTTCGCGAACGCCCGCCCGCCGCCCCGACGGACCGGCGTACGGATGGAGCCCGCGCGAGCATTCCCGGTGCCTTTTTGGCGGTATAGCTTCCGCGTCGATCCCACGACGTCGGATCGCCCTTTGGTCCTCGCGCTTCGCTGCCTGCGGCGGTCGAGGTGGGCAACGACCGCCTGCTTGAGCAACGCGGGACGAACCTCGCCGCCCAACGCCTCGGCGGCGATGGTGAGTTCGCCGGTTCGCTCACCCTGCATATTGAATACGGGAACCGCCAGCATCCGCCCTAGCCCTTCTTCTTTGCCTTTTTGACCATGAGCAGGCTGCCGTTCGCGCCGGGCACGCTCCCTTGAATCACCATCAGACCCTGCTCGGGAATGACCTTGATGAGCCGCAGCGAACTGACCGTCCGGCGGTTGGTGCCCATGTGGCCTGCCATCGGCTTGCCCTTCTTCACGCCGCGACCGGTGCCCGTATCGGCATGACCGCCGATGCTACCGGCGGAACGGTGTTTCCGTTCGACGCCGTGCGAGGCACACAGCCCCCCGAAACCATGCCGCTTCATTACACCGGCGAAACCCTTACCC
Organism: Planctomycetota bacterium; assembly: GCA_022567365.1. Lineage (GTDB taxonomy): Bacteria > Planctomycetota > Phycisphaerae > UBA1845 > UBA1845 > JADFHG01. The sequence goes on from JADFHG010000003.1 coordinate 2,608, forward strand.
TTTGTCGTGCCCGTCACGTCGACGTATGTGATCTCGTCTTCCAGGAATCGCTCCACGGTCAGCACGTCACCGCGTTTGACCGAAGACGGACCATCAAGACGCACCTCGCGGATGTAGCGTTTCGGACCGGTGCGCGCTTTGGCCGCATGGCCGATCTGGGGCATCGTCGAACGATGCGGCTTGGCGTCCACAAACCCCAATTGCAACGCATCGTAACCGTCCGTCTCCCGGTTCTTGACCTGCAACACAACGCACGGTCCTACCTTGACGACCGTCACCGGGGTTGCTTCACCGCGTTCCCCCAGGACGCGCGTCATACCGATTTTTGTGCCAAGTAGCGCCAGCGTCATGAGATACTCTTCGTCCTCGTTCTCTAACGGAAACCCCGTTCCCGTTTGCCACGGATCGTGCGATGAAGCTCGCACGTCTTCTTGTCGTGCAGGATGCGCCATGGTCGCGCGACGACGACCGGGCGCGGGCATCGTAAGGCCGTCAGGTTTTGATCTTCACGAATACGCCCGCGGGCACGACCAAGCGATTGAGCGCCTCGATCGTACGGGCCGTCGGCTCGCTAATGTCGATGAGCCGCTTGTGGGTCCGCATCTCGAACTGCTCACGGGACTTCTTGTCGATATGCGGACTCCGAAGAACCGTGTATCGCTCGATGCGGGTCGGCAAAGGAATCGGACCGTGCACCTTGGCACTCGTGCGCTTCGCGTGCTCGACGATCTCCCGCGCGGAGGCGTCCAACGCCTGCGTGTCATACGCCTCCATGCGGATCCGAATTCTGTTCTTTGCCTTCTTTGCCTTCTTTGCCTTCATTGCGCACCAACCCCGTCGCTCGGCCCCATTCGCCAAGCCAAAACCCTCAAAAACACCGAGCCCAGCAGGATAGGCGTTCTTCCCGGCCTGTCAACCGAAATAATCGACAATTCTGTATGAACGGCACCGAAAATGCCCAGACCGTGCGGAGGCCGCTCGAGTTCGGCCTGGCTCCGCGTCGGGCGGGTTTCGTCGGTTCTCGTAGCGAAAGCGGGCTTCCACGAACGGCGAGCAGTCAATGCGTCCGACGGTATACGGCCGCAATCAACACTCGACCGCGCTCAGCGTTGCGAAAACCGCCGGCTGCGGGGCTGCGCGTTCAGTATCACACCAATATCGCCAACCAGAGTGCGGCATCGGCGTCCCATCCGCAGTTTCAACCGCGGGCGCGGGACTCCTTCCGCGTGATACCCTTGGGTCGCCCGCGCGCCAGACGGCGCGCGAGGAGCTGCGCCTCCCGATTGGACCATTGGATTCAGTAGCGAGCCAGCACTTTCCTTGGTCGGAGGCCCGCCGAGCACCCGTTGGCTCGGGAGAGGCGATTGGCCGACTTCCGACGTGCGTCAGCCCACTAGCCGCTTCGTTTGCTCCGAGGACACGGCGGAGTAGTGCGACGGTGTCATCGTTGACGTCGCCCGACCCTGAGAGAGACTGCGAAGCTTGGTCACGTAGCCGAACATCTCGGACAATGGGACGTTCGCGTGAATGACCCGATCGGTTCCAAGGATTTCCGTATTGCGCACGACGGCCTTGCGTGCGTTCAGATCCGACATGATCGGGCCGAGGTAGGCCTCCGACGTCACCACCTCCACGGACATGATCGGCTGCAACAAGACCGGACCCGCTTCATTCATCGCAGCGTAGAAAGCGACGCGCGCGGCGTTCTCGAATGCCAGTTCGGTCGTGTTTGTCTCGTGCTGTTCGATTGCCACGACGTCTATTTCCCAGTCAATGACCGGATAGCCGCCGAGCACGCCGCTCTGGGCCGCTTCCAATATCCCGGTCTCGATGGCGTCAAAGTGTTCGGCCACCGTCAACTGTCCCGCCACGTGATTGATGATCTTGTGGTTGGCCCGCCCCTCTTTGTGGGGACGGTGGCACATTCGGAGACGAACCTCCGCGAAGTGGCTCCGCGCACCGAGCTGTCGCTCGAAGTGGCCGCGGCCTTCGCCGGTTGAACCCACGGTCTCTCGATAGGAGACACGCGGTTTGCCTACCAATACGCCCACGTTCATGTCGTGGTCGAGCCGTCGAACCATGACCTGGAGATGAAGTTCTCCCATGCCGCTAAGTAGCGTTTGGCCGGTTTCGGGATCGACCTTCACCGCGATTGTCGGATCCTGGCGTTGAAGCGCCCGCAGCGCATCGTCGAGCTTGTCGCGATCGCGCGACGATTTCGGCTCTATCGAGATGCTGATGACCGTTTCCGGGAATTCGATCGACTCGAGGATCACCGGAATCCCCGCGCTGCAGAGGGTGTCGCCGGTCAAAGATTCCTTGGGACCGACCACGGCGACAATATCACCGGCACACGCACGAGTCAGTTGGTCGCGACGCTTCGCGAATACACGAAACACCCGCGTGATATTCTCCTTGCGTCCCGTACGCGGATTTGTCACGCGTGCGTTGCCGGCCAGGGTGCCGGAATAAATGCGCAGGTAATACAGATCCACGGGCTTGTCCGCGACGATCTTGAACACCAATGCGGCCAGTGGACCGTCCGGATCGCACGGGAGCTCGACTTTCTTGTCCGGGTGATTCGCGTCGACCGCAAGGATTGGCGGCATGTCCAGCGGGCTCGGCAAGTAGTCGCATACCGCATCCAACATCCTTTGCACGCCTACGAAGCGTAATGCGCTGCCACAAAGGACCGGTTGGATCGCACCGGCGATCGTGGCACGGCGAATCGCCGCGCGGATCTCGGCCGGTTGCAGGGCCTCGCCCTCCAGCACCTTCGCCATCACGTCGTCGCAGTGATCGGCGAGAGCCTCCTCGAGTCGAACCCGATCCTCACGGGTCGTCTCGAGCATTGCCTCTGGAATGTCGCGGACCTCGAACGAAGAACCGAGTTGGGCGGCGTTGTAATACAGCGCTTTCATCTCGATCAAGTCGATGATGCCCTCGAATTCCTGTCCCTCACCGATCGGGCGCTGCACGGCCAGTGGGTTGCCGCCGAGTCGTGTGGAGATCGACTCCACCGCACGCTCGAAGTCGGCCCCCATGCGATCCATCTTGTTGACAAAACAGATGCGCGGCACGTTGTACTTGTTGGCCTGCCGCCATACCGTCTCCGACTGGGCCTCCACACCCTCCTTGGCGTCAAAGACTGCCACGGCTCCATCGAGGACGCGTAACGAACGCTCGACTTCCGCGGTAAAATCCACGTGCCCCGGTGTGTCGATCAGGTTGATCGTATAGCCGTTCCACAGACACGATACCGCCGCGGAAAAAATGGTGATGCCGCGTTCCTGCTCCTGCCCGTCGAAATCCGTGGTGGTTGTTCCGTCGTCGACGTCGCCCATGCGATGCGTTCGACCGGTGTAGTAGAGGATGCGTTCGGTAGTCGTTGTCTTGCCGGCGTCTATGTGCGCGGTGATACCGATGTTGCGGAGGCGGGTTAGGTCGGCGCTCATCGTCTATCTCGCTCGACCGGCGACACACCGCACCGGCATCGTTCGAGTCCTATCGGCCGAAGGATCCGCGCGACGAGCGAACTCGCCCGCCAACGGCATCGAATTGATCGGTCACGCTGATCGAGGACGTTTCACCATGCGAAATGCGCAAACGCCTTGTTCGCATCGGCCATTCGATGGACGTTTTCTCGCTGTGTGAATGCGGTCCCCTCGCCCTTGTGTGCGTCGAGAAGCTCGCGCGCGAGCGACTCGCACGTAGGGCGGCCCTTTCGTTGCCGGGCGGCCTGGATGATCCACCGGATCGCAAGCGTGGTTTGCCGTGCCGGTCCGACCTGGACGGGCACTTGGTAGTTGCTGCCGCCGACGCGTTTTGAACGAACCTGGATGTTCGGACGGACCCGACTGACCGCCTCTTCGAAGACCTCCAGAGGCGTCTTGTCCGGCACCTGCTTTTGGACGATGTCCAGCGCGTCGTACACCACGCGAGTCGCCGCGGTCTTCTTGCCGTCCCACATCACGCAGTTAATGAACTTGGACAGCAGCTTGCTGTCGTACCTTGTGTCGGGCCGCAACTGAGATGCCGACTTCGTGAAACGCTTATATGCCATCGATTGACTCTTCCCTAGAGACTGCTGCTACCCATCCCGATGCGACCCGCCGTCGCCCATCCCACCGATCAAACGGCCGAACCGGCTCAGGCGTCGCCCGAATACCCATCTTTTTTGCCGGACAACCCGCGGACCGCCACCACTAGGCTCACCGCAACGGCGAGCTTCAACAAGGCCGGCACCATGAACGCAATCCCGCCGGACGGAACCGCCAACCGCGGATCGACCGACCAAAACCAGACCACGCGCCAGGCGATTCCGCACATGAACAGAACCGCCGTTCCCGCACACGCTGCGGCCAACAGCCGTCCGACGGTCGCGGTTCGCTGACCCTTGAGAACACTCACAAGCCACGCCGCGACCAAAAATCCAATGATGTACCCGCCGGTCGGTCCCGCGAGCCCGAGCGATCCTGGCGCAAAGAAGGGCAATCCCGCACTCCCCCCGGCGATATACCCCGCGATGGTCGCACCCGCTTCGCGCGGCGACAGGCTAAAACCGATCATCAGGATCACGAGCGACTGAAGAGTGAGTGGGACGTCGGTGCCGGGAAGCCGCAGGCAAAACTGCGCGCTTGCCGCCAACAACAGGCACATCCCGCCAACGCGACAGAACGCCCAATAGCGGCTATCGACCCGGAATGCCTCGCGCCACCGCAGCCGGCGATTGATCCGCGTTCCGGCGGACTTCGGACTGTCCATTTCTCTCATTCCTCGAACGCCCGGTGTCTGACGCCGTCGCCGTCTACTTTCGTCGTTTGACGCCGTATTTGCTGCGTCCCCGGTTTCGTGGATGCCCCTCCTTGTCCGACTCGACCGACGAGCAATCGAGCGTCCCGCGGACGATGTGGTAGCGCACGCCGGGGAGGTCGCGCACACGCCCGCCGCGCACGAGCACGATCGAGTGCTCCTGAAGGTTGTGATCGACTCCGCCGATGTAGGCCGTCACTTCCTTGCCGTTCGTCAGCCGCACACGCGTGACCTTCCTAAGTGCCGAGTTCGGCTTCTTGGGCGTCTGCGTCTTGACGATCAGGCACACCCCCTTGCGCTGCGGACAACCTTCCAAGTCGCGGACCTTGGACTTCTTCACGACGGTCCGCCGACCGTAACGCACCAGTTGATTAGTCGTTGGCATCTATGTCCTCAATCATTCATCGATTCGAATCGTCAATGTTCAAGTCGCCGCCGCTCGACAAAGCGTACCCACCGCGCCGAGTCGCATCTTCGCTACGCCACCGCGCCCGCGCGAGAAAACCCCAACAGGCGACCGCACTATCCCTCCGTAGACGCGCTCTCGCCGACCGGGGCATCCGACGTGCCGGGGTCCGCGGTGCGCACACCGAACGGTGGCAACGGCAACCGCTGCGTCTCCACGCTGACGGCCTCGCCGGTTTCCGAACTCTCGCCGGTCCCCGAACTCGCGGCGGAGTCGCCGAATCCGGGCACGGCGGATACGAATCCGGTGGACGCGACGGTCATCGGTATGTCCGGCAGTGCCGGTATCGGCTCACCAATGAGCTTCACCCGCATCTTCTGGTACCGCTTGAAGCCGGACCCAGCGGGGATCAGGTGGCCAAGTATGACGTTTTCCTTCAATCCACGCAACTCATCGACCGCGCCGCCGAGTGCGGCCTCGGTCAGCACCTTCGTGGTCTCCTGGAAAGACGCCGACGAAATGAAGGAATCGCTCGAAAGGCTCGCCTTCGTGATGCCAAGGAGCATCGTCGTGGCATTTGCCGCCTTGGGCCGATCGCCCGTGGCCGCTTCGCCGCCCTCCGCTTCCGCCTCCTCGTTGTGCGTGGCTAGGTCCGTCTTGGTGACGATCACACCGTCGGTCAGATCCGTATCGCCCGGGTTCGTGATCTTCACACATTGCGCCAAGCGCTCGTTTTCCGCCCGGAACCGGAACTTGTCGACAACCTCACCCGGGAGGAACTTCGAGTCGCCGGGATCCTCGACCTTGACCTTGCGGATCATCTGAGCAACGATGATCTCCAGGTGTTTGTCGTTGATGCCGACGTTCTGACTGCGGTACACCGCCTGGACCTCGCCGAGGAGATACTCGTAAAGTGCCTCCTCACCCTTGATCCGGAGGATGTCGTGCGGAATCAACGGGCCGTCGATCAGCGGGTCGCCCGCCTCGACCGGGTCGCCCGCGTGCACGAGAAGGTGCTTGTCCTGCGGAACGTGGTGTTCCGCCTCCATGCCGCTCTCGCTACGAACGACGATCGTCATCTTGCCGCGACGCCTGTCGGCACGAATCTCCACGATCCCGGAAATCTCGGCCATGACGGCCGGTTCCTTCGGACGTCGGGCCTCGAACACCTCGGTAACGCGCGGCAGACCGCCGGTGATGTCTTGCGTCCCCGTGACCGCTCTCGGTTGGCGCGCGAGCATCATGCCCGGGACGATCTCCTGACCCGCCTCGACCTCGATCCGGGCCTTTGCCGGAAGGTAGTGGTAGTCGAGCACGTTGCCGTCCTTGTCCTCGATCATGATTTGCGGATGCTTCTCACCCTTGTGCTCGATGACGATAAACCGTGTACTTCCGCCCTCCTGTTCCAGTCGCACCGTCTCCCCTTCGGCGATGTCCTGGAAACGCACCCGGCCTGCGACTTCGGCGAGAATCGGCGTCAGATGCGGATCCCACTCGCAAAGAAGCGTGCCCTTCTTCACCTCCGCTCCGTCCGTCACGCGGAGCACTGCACCGTACGGAATCTTTTCGCGCCTGAGCTCGCGCCCCTTGTCATCGAGAATCATCAATTCGCCATTGCGTTTCAGCACGACAACACGCAGCGTTCCGTCATCGCCGACAAGCTCAACCGGATTCAGTTCGCCGAACTTGATAATGCCTTTCTGATTCGAGACCAGCGATTTCTCCAGCGCTGCCTTCTGAGCCACGCCGCCGGTATGAAACGTCCGCATCGTGAGTTGAGTGCCCGGCTCGCCGATTGATTGGGCGGCGATAATCCCGACGGCCATCCCCTCTTCGACCATCCGCCCGGTCGACATATCGGTACCGTAGCACATCGCGCAAACCCCCGACGTGCATTCGCACGTCAGCGCACTTCGCACACGTAACTTGTCGAGACCGAGCGCCTCGATCTTGCCGGCGATTTCATAGTCAATGGGCTGGCCTTCGGCGACGATGAGTTGGTCGGTCATCGGATTTCGGATATCGTCGCGCGCAACGCGGCCGATGATGCTCTCGGTCAGCGGAATATCCACTTCCTCGCCTTTGTAGGTAGCGCCCTTGGTCACACCGTTGATCGTACCGCATTCATGCCGGGTGACGATGACGTTTTGAGCGACGTCGGCCAGCTTCCGCGTGAGATATCCCGAGTCGGCGGTCTTGAGCGCGGTGTCAGCCAACCCCTTGCGCGCACCGTGCGTCGAACTGAAGTACTCCAGAACGGATAGACCTTCGCGAAAATTCGCCTTGATCGGCGTTTCGATGATCTCGCCCGAGGGCTTGGCCATCAAAGCACGCATTCCCGCGAGTTGCCGAATCTGATCCACGCTGCCACGGGCGCCGGATTCGGTCATGAGGTAGATCGGGTTGAGATATGGCACCGCGCCGTCATCGCCGGGGTTGCGATAGTTGAAGTTTTCGTCGCGGTAGTCCTCCTTCAACTCCGCCATCATCGCCGCGGTGACCTGCTCGCGCGCATGAATCCATACGTCGATAATCTGGTTGTAACGCTCGAGACGTGTCAATGTGCCTTCATCGAAAGACGTCTGAATCTTATCGACCGCCTTTTGCGCCTTGGCAATGATCTTCTTCTTGTCCTTCGGAATCCGTATATCCGTCACGCCGAAAGACAGACCGGCCAGTGTACCGTGCTTGAACCCGGTCTCTTTTATCGCATCCAACAGGTCGATGGTCGCCGAACGCCCCAAGCGTTCGTGGCAGTCCGCGATCACGCGCACGACCCCCTTCTGCGAAATCGGGCAGTTGTAGTAGGGCAAGCCCTCCTGCAAAACGTCGTTGAAGAGGAGCCGTCCGATGGTAGTCTTGATGCGCCGGTTTGCCGGAACATCCTCGCCCACTTCGTTCGGGTCATTCACGACTGTTTTCCGGTCGGTGCGCACGTAGATCCAGTCGTGGATCGCGACCTTTTTGTGGGCGTATGCGTGTAGTGCCTCAAACGTATCCGCGTAGCGCGGTATCTCACGGTCATCGAGATCCGGCGTGACATGGGTCGTCGTGAGGTAGAAAATCCCCATTACGATGTCTTGCGTCGGCGACATGATCGGGCTGCCGTTCGCCGGGCTGAAGATGTTGTTCGTGGACATCATCAGCAGATGGGCCTCCACCTGCGCCTCGATCGACAGCGGCAGGTGAACCGCCATCTGGTCGCCGTCGAAGTCCGCGTTGAAACCGCGGCAGACCAATGGGTGAATCTTGATGGCGTTGCCTTCCACCAGGACGGGCTCGAAGGCCTGAATGCCCATACGGTGGAGCGTCGGCGCGCGGTTAAGCAGGACCGGATGCTGGTAAATCACCTCATCGAGGATGTCCCAGATCTCCTGATCCCGGCGTTCGAGCATCTTCTTCGCCGACTTGATCGTATCCGCCAGACCGCGTTCCTTCAGTTTCCTGATGATGAACGGCTGGTATAGCTCCAGGGCGATCTTCTTGGGGAGACCGCACTGGTGGAGCTTCAGCTCCGGACCGACGACGATCACGGACCGCCCGGAGTAATCGACCCGTTTGCCCAACAGGTTTTCCCTGAATCGCCCCTGTTTGCCCTTGATCATGTCCGTCATGGACTTGAGCGGGCGGTTGCTCGACCCGAGCACCGGTCGCCTGCAGCGCCCGTTGTCGAATAGCGCGTCCACGGCCTGTTGGAGCATTCGCTTTTCGTTTTGGATGATGACTTCCGGCGCGTTGAGATCGACGAGCTTCTTGAGACGACTGTTGCGGTTGATGATCCTCCGATAAAGATCATTGAGATCGCTCGTCGCAAAGTTGCCGCTTTCAAGCAGGACCAGCGGTCGAAGATCGGGCGGGATGACCGGGATCACGTCCAGCACCATCCATGACGGCTCGTTGCTCGAATGGCGCAACGACTCGGCGATCTTCAGCCGCTTGGCAAGATCCTTCGCACGCTGCTTGCTTCCCGTCTTGGCCAACTCGTCGCGCAACTGCACCGCAAGTTGCGCGAGGTCGAGGTTGGCGAGCAGTTCCTTAATGGCTTCGGCACCCATCAAGGCCGTGAATCCGCTGCCGTATGTCTCTCGCGCCGCGCGGTATTCCTCCTCGGTGAGCAGTTGGCGCTCCTTGAGCGCCGTGTCCCCCGGATCGACCACCAGGTAGTCCTGGAAGTAAATCACCTTTTCCAGGCTCGATGTCTTGACGTCCAGCAGCGCCCCAAGCCGCGAAGGCATCGCCTTGAAGAACCAGATGTGAACCACCGGCGCTGCAAGGTTGATGTGGCCCATCCGTTTTCGGCGCACGCGCGAGTGCGTCACCTTGACCCCGCATCGATCGCAGATGATGCCTTTGTGCTTGGTTCCCTTGAACTTGCCGCACGAGCACTCCCAATCACGCTCCGGACCGAAAATCCGCTCGCAGAAGAGCCCGTCCTTTTCGGCCCGATAGGTCCGGTAGTTGATCGTCTCGGGCTTTTTCACCTCACCGTACGACCAACTGCGGATGTCGTTCGGCGACGCCAGGGAGATCCGCACGCGTGCATAGTCATCCACGCGGTCATAGATGTTGTCCACCATGGGTGGTCAATCCTTTCCGGGCTACGTACGCCACGCGCCAACTTGCGATCACCGCGATGCGCGGCGACGCCACTTCAACGATTCGTTCGCGACCGTGCCGACCCGCCACCCGGCAAAGGTGCCTTGGCCTGACGCTCGAGCGCAACCACGCCTCGCATCGGTCTGAAACCCAGTTCGCCGCAAAAATCCACTTCCGTACCGTACGCGAGCACTTGTATCCGATCCGCGCCACGCCCGCGCAACGCCTCAATGACCAGAATCGCCATGTCTCGCGCGATCCCCGACGTATCGTGTTCGATCCGCCCATCCGTGTGCGTGACGCACGCCGGACCCTGGTACGCGGGATCGAGCTTGCATTCGGCCAGATGCCCCACCACGCCGTCCGTCATCCCGCGGGCGATTCCGATCAGCGCACCGTTGTGACGGGCCGTCACGAAACACGTCGTGTTCTCGAGCATTTGCTCGATCTTCACGCGGTCCTGCGTCGTGCGGTGGTTCTGCCGGTCATAGAACTCGAGCAACTCGTCCGCAGTGGGTCTTTCGCTCTTTTCGTATGTGATCTGTTCGGCTACCGCTTGCATGGCTCCACCGTCCATTCGTTGTCGAAACCCCGCTTCCGCTCCGACCACTCGACCGGCGAAATTCCGTCCCGCATTGACTCATGTTGCCTCATCCGACCCGGCGCTTTTCCAACGTAATATTGAGGCACAGCCCCCGAATCTCGTTGCACAACACGTCGAACGAAACCGGCGTACCCGCCTCCAGAGTGTTCTTACCCTTGACCATCGACTCATAGATCTTGGTGCGACCTTCGACGTCGTCGCTCTTGACGGTCAAGAGCTCCTGCAACACGTAGGCGGCACCGTAAGCCTCCAGGCCCCAGACCTCCATTTCGCCGAAGCGCTGCCCCCCCGTTCGCGCCTTGCCACCCAACGGCTGCTGCGTGATCAAACTGTAGGGGCCGGTCGCCCGCGCGTGAATCTTGTCATCGACCAGATGGTGCAGCTTCAGCATGTAGATGTATCCGACCGTTACCGGTTGATCGAAATACTCACCCGTTCGAGCGTCACGCAGGCGTACCTTGCCGCCCGGAGGAAGTTCGGCAAACAGGCGACCCTCGCTACCGGCCGCTGCGACCGCCGCCGGGTCCGCCTGCACCTTGCGCGCAAGTTTGTTGGCTTCTTCGAGCGCGGCGTGTATCTCCTTTTCCGAGGCGCCGTCGAACACCGGTGTGACGGCTTGGAAGCCCAGCATACGCGCGGACCACCCGAGGTGCGTCTCCAAAATCTGCCCCACGTTCATACGAGACGGTACGCCCAGCGGATTGAGCATGATGTCCAACGGCGTGCCGTCGTCGAGGAACGGCATGTCCTCCTCCGGAAGAACCCGCGCGATGACGCCTTTGTTCCCGTGCCGCCCCGCCATCTTGTCACCGATCGAGATTTGCCGTTTGGTCGCGACGTACACCTTGACCATTTCCAGCACGCCCGATGGCAGCAAGTCGCCGCGTTTCATCTGCGCGGCCTTGCGGTCGCGCTCCTCGATGAGTTCTTCAATCCGCGGCCAGAACCTGTCCACGATAACCAAGCAGTCCTTGCGCGCCGCCGCGGGCTTGATCCATTTGAGGTTGCGCGCCCGAACGTGCTCGGAGAACGACTCGATCTGCTCGAGAATCACCTCGTCGAGGCTGCTGTGCCCGACCTTCTGGCGGGTGGTCGGATCGATCATCGGACCCTCCGTCAGGGTCTCGACCTCCGTGCACATTTGCCTGAAACACTCGATGATCTTGGCGTTTTGCTCCGCTTGATAGGCCGAGATCCGAGTCTCGAGTTCGGCCCGCTCCTCGTCGGACATGTGGAGCCGTCGACTGAAGTGCTTGGTATCGATGACGAAGGCCTCTTCGCCGCCCGGTAGCTCGAGCGAATCGTTCTTCACGTCCTCACCGGCCCGGCCGAAGATCGCATGCAGGAGCTTCTCTTCCGGCGTGAGCTCGCTCTTGGACTTCGGGCTGACCTTGCCGACGAGAATGTCACCCCGAGACACACGCGTGCCGACGCGCACGATGCCGCTCTCGTGCAGGTTTGCCAGCGCCCGCTCCGACACGTTGGGAATATCCCGTGTGAACTCCTCGCGTCCGAGCTTCGTCTCGCGCACCTCCACGTCATACTCGTCGATGTGGATACTCGTGAAGGCGTCCGTCTCGACGAGACGGCTGCTTATGATAATGGCATCCTCGAAGTTGTAACCGTCAAACATCATGAACCCCACAAGAAGGTTCTTGCCGAGCGCGAGCTCGCCCTCGTGCGTCGCGGGTCCGTCGGCGATGATCTCACCCTTCTTGACCCGCTGTTGCGGGACGACGAGCGGTTTCTGGTTCAGACAGGTTCGCTCGTTGAGCCCCTGAAACTTGCGCAATTCGTACTCGTCGGTATCGTCTATGACGATGCGCCGGGCATCGACGTACGTCACTTTGCCGGTCGTGCGACTTCGAACCACCATCCCGCTGTTGGCGGCCACGTGCCGCTCCATACCGGTCGCAACGACCGGCGGGTCCACCTTGAGCAACGGGACCGCTTGCCGCTGCATGTTCGACCCCATCAGCGCGCGGTTGGCGTCATCGTGCTCGAGGAACGGAATCAGGGAGGCGGACACACCGATCGTCTGCTTCGGCGAAATGTCCACGTAGCTCACCGTCGAACCGTCCACTTGCGCGAGCTCGCCTTGCGCCCGCACGATGACCGGACCTTGTTTGATCCGCATTACGTCTGTATCGACGGCTTCCGGCGGGGCAAGCACCTCGCGCATTTCCTGGTCCGCGCGAAGAAACACCGCCTCACCCATTTTCCCACCCTTTCCAACACGGCGGTACGGCGTAATCAGGAAACCGTAATCGTCCACCATGCTGTAGATGCTGAGCGAGGCAATCAACCCGATGTTGGTGCCTTCGGGCGTCTCGATCGGGCAGATGCGACCATAGTGGCTGATATGAACGTCGCGAACTTCGAAACCCGCGCGCTTGCGGTTCAGTCCGCCCGGACCCAACGCCGATAATCGCCGTTCATGTGTGAGCTGCGAGAGCGGATTCGTCTGGTCCACGACCTGCGAGAGCTCACCGCGCCCGAAGAAAAACTCGATGCTCGAGCTGATCGATTTGCTGTTGATGAGTTCGGCGATGCGCCCGATGCTGTCCGGATCCTTCAGGCTCATGCGCTCCTGCACCGTTCGACGAAGCTTGAGGAACCCCTTGCGAATCTCGTCCGCACAGAGTTCATCGATCGTCCTCAGGCGACGGTTGCCCAAATGATCGATATCGTCGACCGCGAATGCCGGTTGGGCGGTACGAAGCTTGAGCAGGTACTGCAGGCAGTTGACCACGTCGTCCACCTGAAGCGTCATCGGACCTCCGTCCCGATCGAGCTCAAACTTTCGATTCAACCGGAAGCGACCTACCATCCCGAGCCGATACCGGTTTTCATCGTAGAACTTCTCGGTGAACAGCTTGCGCGCCTTTTCGAGCTGCGGGGGGTTGCCCGGGCGCAGCCGGCTGTAGATCTTGAGCAGTGCCTCTTCGTGGGATCGGCTCGTGTCCTCCGCGAGCGTGTTGAGAATCAGCGGGTCGTCCACCTTCGTAATCACTCTGATTTGTTTGATCCCGGATTCCTGGATCCGCTCCACGACGTCGCCAAACTGGCACCCCGCCCGAACGAGAACCTCGTCGCCGTCGTCGTCCACGATTGCCAGTACGCTGTACATCTCGGGCTTCAGCGAGGATACGCGTATGCTCTTGGTCTTGTAGAACTCACTGACGATCGCTTCGTCGGTCGAATAAGACGGGTCCATCGCGCGCAGGAACGTCGTCGCCGGGATCTTGCTCGACTGGTCGATTCGGACCACGAGCACGTCCTTCTTGGTCACCTCGATCTCGATCCAACTGCCGCGCTCCGGAATAATCCGGCACGAGTGCAGAGCTCGGTCGCCCTCCACTTGGTTCTTCACGAAGTCCACACCGGGAGACCGGTGCAGTTGCGAAACGATGACGCGCTCCGCGCCGTTGATCACGAACTCGCCACCGCCGATCATGATCGGCAGCTCGCCCACGTAGACCAGATCCTCCTGGATCTCGTCCATGTCCTTGCGCGTCAACCGCAAACGGATCCGAAACGGAACCCCGTAGGTCAGACCGAGCTCGCGGCATTCATCCGGTTTGTGCCGCGGTTTGCCCAATTCGTAATTGATATACGACAGGGCGAGGTTTCCGTCGTAGCTCTCGATCGGAAACGCCTCCCGCAAGAGCACCTCCAAGCCGATCGGCTCGCGCTCTTCCGGCGCTGCGTCCCTTTGCAGGAACCGGGCATAGGATTTCGTTTGGATTCCGATCAGATCCGGGATCGGCAGCGCATCGCCGACCTTGGAGTAGTCTCGAATCTCGAGTTTGTTCGACATAAGCCCAAACCCTCACACACGGTTGAACCGAACACCAAGCCGCACACCCTCCCCGCCCGTCGGCGGCAACGGAGTGAAACTGGCTACCGATGTCACGTGGGGAAAACACTCGGTCATTGGAGCATCCGGGGGACCGATTCGCCCCAACGAATCGGTCGATCTCGCCCCAACGCGGAAATGATTACCTGCATGCACGACCTTCGCGGTCCGCGACGGTTCAATTCCCGTCGCGTCCGCCCGGATCTCGTTATTGAATCGAAACGGCGCCGCCGACCTCTTCCACGTCCGCCTTGATCTTCTCCGCGTCCTCTTTGGACACGTCTTCCTTGATCGCCTTCGGCGCGCTCTCCACGAGTTCCTTGGCTTCCTTCAGCCCCAAGCTCGTGAGCGCACGAACCACCTTGATCACCTGGATCTTCTTGTCGCCGAACGATGTGAGGATGGCGTCGAACGAAGTTTGCTCCTCCTCCACCGCCGCTTCGCCGCCGCCGGCCGCCACGACCACGCCGCCGCCGGCGGGCTCGATCCCGTGAACCTCCTTGAGGCAATCCACCAGTTCCTGGGCCTCTTTCACCGTCAATTGGACGAGCTTGTCCGCCATTTCGGTCGTTGTCGCACTGAATTCCTTCGCGGGTGCCTCTGCCATCTTCTTACGAACTCCTTACCGAACGTGTATCGCCGTCCCGATAGGCGACCCTCCCCGTTGGGGGCCATTTCATTCGCCGCAGCGAACCAGTCGGGAATCGGCGGTTTGATCAAACCAACATTGCGCGCCGCCGATGCACTTGATCAAGCGGCTTTATCCACCATCGCCTCGAGACAACCGGCGATCTTCGCCTGGGGAGAACCCAGACATCCAGCCAAGGCACGAGCCGGCGAGGTGATCAGCCCGGCCACGTCGCCCAGCAGCTCCAGGCGGCCCTTCATTTTCGCCAGATCGGCCACGGAAACCAGGGATACGTCGCCTTCGATCATGGCCTGCTTGAGGCCCAGAGAGTTGAATTCCTTCGCCATCTCCACCAGGACTCTGGCGGTGTCGATGATCGACTCGGACGTCGTCACCAAGGCGCAGGGTCCACTCAGACTATCCCCGAGCGCCGAGAGCGGCGATTCGGCCAATGCCCTGCGGGCCACGCTATTCTTGACGACCTCGAGGCGCGCGGACTTCTGTCGCAACGCCGTACGCAACACCTCGGTCTGTTGAACGTTCATGCCCGTCAAATCAACCACGCACGCATTTTCCTGACCGGTGTAGCGGCGCTCTATGTCCGCCGCCAACATCGCCTTGACCGTCTTGCTCATCCGTTCGTTCCCATTGCATCAAGCGAGAAAAATGGACCCATGCACCGCCCAGGATGCCTAATGCCCGTGCGCCAACACCACCGAAGGTGTGTTCATACCCGAAATGGACACGTGTTTGATGTAGTGCCCCTTGGACGCCGCCGGCTTTATCTTGACGATGTGGTTGATGACCGACTCGATGTTCTCCTTCAAGTCCGCATCTGGAAAGCTCGCCTTGCCGACGGGCAAATGAATATTGCCGCCGCTGTCATTGCGGTACTCGATTCGTCCACTGCAAAACTCCCGCACGGCCTTTTCCACGTCGGGCGTAACCGTACCGGCCTTGGGCGTCGGCATTTTTCCCTGCGGTCCCAGCACCCGACCGAGTTTGCCCACCTTGCCCATCATCGACGGGTGTGCGATCGCCACGTCGAAGTCCATCCAGCCCTTTTGAATCTTGGCCACCAGCTCCTCCCCGCCGGCCTCGATCGCGCCCGCGGCCTTGGCCTTTTCGGCGAGATCATCGTCGCAGAACGCGATGACCGCGCGGGTCTTTCCGATCCCCTTGGGGAGCGAGATCGCCCCGCGGAGCATCTGATCCGCTTGCCGCGCGTCGATGCCCAGGTGCATGACCAACTCGATGGTCTGGTCAACACCTTTGCGCTTCTTGCCGTTCTTGTAGCCGCGGTCGGCCTTCATCGCGGCGAGTTCCTTGACCTTCGCGATTCCGTCGTCAAGTGACATCGGAACCTCGGATCCACCGCCCGCCTTGATTTGCTTTTCGTACAATACGCTACGTTGCGCCATCGAACACCTCACTGCACAATGCGATGCAAACCGACTAGCCTACCACTTCGATGCCCATCGATCGCGCGGTGCCCGCCACGATCCGTTCCGCCGACTCGATGGTATACGCGTTCAGGTCCGGCAGCTTCTTCTGGGCCACCTCACGCAATTGGGCCTTTGTGATCGTGCCGACCATCTCCTTGTTCGGAACCCCGCTTCCCTTCGCGACCTTCGCCGCCTCCTTGAGCAGGACCGCGGCAGGCGGACTCTTGACCTCGAAGGTGTACGACCGATCCGAGAAAACGGAGATCACCACGGTGACCGTCATGCCGTTGAGCGCGTGCGTCTCCGCATTGAATTGCTGGACGAACTGCCCGATGTTCACCCCGTGTTGTCCCAGGGCGGGGCCGATCGGCGGCGCGGGCGTTGCCTGTCCGCCGGGCGCTTGGAGCCTTATCGTGCTTACGAGTTCTCTACGTTTTGCCAACGCCCGCCCGTCCCATGGTTAGATCGGTTCAGCCTGCGGCATAGCACACGCCACACGCTATTCCACTTTTTCCAGTTTCCAATATTCGACCTCGACCGGCGTTGACCGGCCGAAGATCGAAACGATAACGTTCACGATACCGCGGCGCTCGTCGACACCGTCGACTTCGCCCTCGTAGCTCTCGAACGCACCATCGATGATCTTGACAATGTCGCCCTTGACCATGTTGAGACCGGAAAGACCGACGTCGTCCTCGGTCTTCTCTGAGGCGGCCAACATGGCCTCGACGTCGTGGGCCGCCATGCTCGTGGGCTTTCGATCGGAGCCGATGAAGTCGCCGACCCCGCTGGTCTCCTTGACCAGGAACCACACGCCTTCCGGAATGGCGCCGTCTTCCTCACAGGCCATCTCGACAAACACATACCCGGGATACAGCTTCCGCTCGAGGATCTTGAGCACCCCGTTGCGCATCTTCTTTTCCGGCACGGAAGGGACGAGCACCCGTCCGATATGATTCTCAAGACCCTCGATTTGAACCTTGCGCTCCAGCGCGCTACGCACCCGCTCCTCGCGGTTGGAAGCCACGCGCAGGACGTACCATTTCATGCCGGTGGGCGTCGAGCTGGATGGTGGCGACGGTGTCTCGGTCATGGATCCTACGTCTTCAGAACGTTGATAAGGGTGAACATCGTCTTGAAGGTGAAGTCGACGACGAACAACAGGACCGCGAGGAGAAACGTGAAGAGTACGACGACTTTCGTCGACCCGATCACTTCCCGCCGCGTGGACCAGCTCACCTTCTTCATCTCGCCTTCGGTGGCGATCATGAAATCACTCGTCTTGCGGTGCGAATAAACGATCCACCACAGAACAGCCCCGCAAACCACGGCAACCACTATGGGGATTCCCTTGGTGACCAGCAGCTCCGCGCCACCCTGCCCCGAACCGAAGCTGGAAAGCTCGTCATGCAGAGACCAGACCCCCCAAGCGAGAAGCACACCGAGCCCCATCGCCGTACCGTTGCGGGTCTTCGTCCCCTGCTCGGGCTTGTACCGCTCGAAGGTTCCACGGCCGGCGCGGCCCGGCTGCGAGCTGCCGCGTGCTTCACTAGCATCCATCTCGGCCATCGTGTTACCTCTATCTTCCGCGGGATCGATTGCGCAACAGCACCGAAAACCCGCCTCGAGCTTCCCGGCGATACCACACCACACCACACCAGGAGCGGAGGGACTCGAACCCCCAACCGCCGGTTTTGGAAACCGCTGCTCTGCCAAATTGAGCT